>PEXX01000008.1 GCA_002778965.1 Candidatus Kuenenbacteria bacterium CG08_land_8_20_14_0_20_37_23
TCAAAAGAATCAGGATTCCGTCAATTGCCAGCATTATTCCGCCAACAGCGCTGATTACGGCAATAAAATTTTTAAAACCGATTAGAAAAAGAAATAAGGGCAAAAAGCAGGTAATCGCCCAAGATGTCGCTTTTGTGAATTTTAAATCATACCAAAAAACTTTCTTTAAGGTTAGTCCCAGGGCGATAAAAGAAGTAAAAGTTGTTAAGAGCCCGAAACAAAGAGCTAAAGATACTATGCCGTCGCCCAGCACTATTCTAAGCCCGCCCAAGGCGGATTCGGTTGTTTGGAAACCGGTAATGCCCAAAATCAAGTAAATGAAAAAAAGATAAATAATCGCCGGAATTAAAATAGAAATGGGGATAATTTTTAAAAGTAATTTTTTCTGCTTACCCAGCATTTCTTCCGCTTCCGGAATCAGAGCCGTTCCCCATAAAGAAAAAAGGATGGCGCCGTAAGGCAAGAATAAATTTCCGCTTCCGGCGGATAATTTCCCATTTCCAATGAATAAATTTTGAATCTCTATGAAGCTTTGTCCCCGAAAAAATATGGCAAATAAGATTATAAGAAATAAAATCAACCCCCAAAATTCCACTTTGGCAATGGCTTTTATTCCATAAAAAACTAAAGCGGAGCCAATAATAAAATAAAAAAGAGTATAAAAAAGAGTATCTTGGCCGAAAATCGGAGAAAGCAATTCTGCTAAAAATTCTCCTCCTAAAATCAAATAAGCTAAAAGGGCGCCGAAAATACCCAGAATGGTTGAAGCATAAGCTATAATTTGGCCTTTTCTGCCTAAATAAATTTTGGCAAATCCGGGCAGTCTTTTAAAATCCGGGGTTTTTAGGGCCAATTCCCCGAAAAATAAATGAATTAAAATAATCAATCCTCCCAAAACCAAAAAATAACCCAAAATCACCCAAAAACCGACTTTAAGGGTAATGTAGGGCAGGGCAAAAAGCCCGGCTCCGATAATCGTGCCGGAAAGAGTGGTTACCGCGTAAATCCCGTTAGGAATCTTCATAAATTTATTCCCTTATTAAATATATTTCTCTTGCCTAAAACTAGACAAAATTTCTAAATAAATACGCCACCCGTCTGTCTGCCGACCCGGCCATGGCAGGGGAGGAAAACCCGCAACATATAATTTGGCTCGGATTTTACGCCCAAGCTCGAATTGAATTCAGAAAAAAGTTTTAAACTATTTTATAAAAAGCTTTTAAAAGCGCCCGCCCCCGCTTTTAAAAGCAATCCCCAGTTATTCAACGGGGTAAAAATTTCCCCGCGGGCAAAGCCCGGCTTTAGGCGATTTCCCCGGCCAGCTCCGCTTTGTCTTTTAAAAATGTGTCTACTGGTTTTTATGTATAATATTTAATATGGCAAGCTACAAATATACGCTAGCGGGGCAGGCAAATTTTTCTCACGAGTTAAGTATAACTTGTGTCCGAAAATTTTTCAAGCAATTTGGGGCTTGAAAAACCTTCGGTTGGCGGCAAATTCTTTTTATTTTATATCTACATTTGGAACTAAAATTATAAATCAATAATTGATAATTGGGCAACCCCTTGAACTTAATATATCATTGAACTCTTTTTGGAACAAAAATACCGCGTTTTTTCTTTCTTTTTTATAAAAATTATTTACGAAAGGATCAAAATCCCAACTTGCATATTCCGGAGTAGAAAATTTACTTTCCATAAATTTTTTAATACCAACAACCTGCATTATTTGCACTATTTCCTCAAATTCATGAATACCACACAAGGAATAAGGCATTTCTTCCAACCATTCAAGAGGCAATCCATTTTGTTTTAATTTTTCTATAACTTTTTTGTTTATTTCTTGGCAAATAGGGCCCGCAAACGAATACCACTCTTCTAATGTCAAAATAATTGGATAAATTTTCCTTTTTTTGTCATGTGAAAAACTCGGATACTGTTTATCTATATAATCTTTTATAGTTTTATAGACCTGAACTATTGCGTCAGAAATCTTTTCAAGTTCTTTGTCTAATAATTCTGTGTCATTTAGTTCTATTTTTGCCGGCACAATTAGCCTTTTTGTTTTACATTCAATAAATAAGGCAGCATCTTTCTCATCAAATATCCAATCAACCGTTTTCTTTTTATTTTTCTTCGGTCCATACTCTTCCTCGGGATAAATAGTCATTTTCTTATTAGCTTTATTCAAAACTTCGCCAACATACTTTTGAAAAGCATATCCGAAAGGTTTATCAAAATCTTTTTCACGACAAATTTCATAGTATATTCCGCTGGTAAATCGCCAATATAATAAAGTAGTCAAAGGACAAAAATAAAAATCATCTCCCTTTAATTTACTTTTTATTATCGGATATAATCTTAGCATATAAGTATTATAAGCAAACTTTTCATCAATAGAGTGCTCTTTTTGTATAATTTTTTTAAAATCATTCAAGTCAATAGAAATTATATTAAATAATTTTTTTATCTCATCATTAGTTATCCCTTTCATATTCGTGCTAAATGGTTCTCTAATAATACACTTTTCCTTAAAATAACCAAGCAAAGACGCTCCCATTAAAAATAAATTTTCATAGTGGACGCCGACTTTTTCATATAATATTTTATCAATGTCCGGTTCATTAAAAATTCTATAATATCTATAAAAGTACATGAGATTAATATTCGATTGCCACGGGAATTGTCTATGCGCAAGCCTAAAAAATTCCTTTAAAACATTATTTTTATCAACATGGCTCAATTTATCTTCAATTTCCTTAATTTTATTTATTGCACCAACAAAATAATTCCATTTTTTTAATGTTTTCAACCCCCTTTCAGTATCTTGCGAATTAAGTATAATTTCACGCAATAAAAGTTCTAATTCCCATTGGTAAATCTTTTTTTCAAGTAAAGATTTTGCATTAATAAATTCTGGTATAGTCTCTATATCGCCAGGAAAAAAATTTTCGAATTGCAGATGGTTCGAATAAGCCCATATTACATAGAATGATTCATTTATGCTAAGTTTTCCCAAATGATTTTTCAACGGTTTGTATAATGAATAATTATCCATAAATTTATAAAATCAAATATTTTGACTTCGGTAAATTTTCGGTATATACTATAAATATAACCTGTGGATAAATAATGTCAAATAATATGCAAACTTTAACTAAAAGACAGAAACAGATTTTGGATTATATAGGTGAATATATCAAAAAAAATGGTATATCCCCTACTTTTGATGAAATAAAAAAACACTTTAGATTATCTGCACTTTCTACGGTTCACCAGCATATAGAAACGCTTGAACAAAAAAAATATATTAAAAAAAATAATAATATTTCACGCGGAATAGAAATATGTGATAAAATTAGTACTATACAAGTGCCAGTAATCGGAATGATCACGGCTGGCCAACCAATAGAAGCTTTGGAATATCAAGAAAAAACAATAACTATCGACGCTAGCGGATTAAATAAAATAAACAATTACTATGCCCTAAAAGTAAGGGGAGATAGCATGGTTGATGAAGGAATTTTCGATGGTGATATTGTGGTAATAAAAAAACAATCTGTGGCAGAAAACGGACAGACTGTGGTAGCTATTATTGACGATAATGAAGCTACTTTAAAAAAAATCTATAAGGAAAAAAACAAATTTAGACTCCAACCGGCCAATCAAGCGATGTTGCCAATTTTTAGAAAAGATGTTGAGGTGCGCGGCGTTGTCGTTAAAATTATAAGAAATGTAGAAAATAAAACTCAAGACAGTACGCTCGCCTATAAGAAAAAAGTTTTTTTAGATCGAATAAAAAGTTCTAACCCAAATAGCCAAAATAAATACAAAAGAGTTGTTCTTTCCCCTATTAGATACGCCGGTGGGAAAAGTTTGGCAGTTGGTCATGTTATTGAGCTATTACCGGAAAATACAAAAAGAGTAATCTCACCGTTCTTCGGTGGCGGATCAATTGAAATAACTCTAAGCAAAGAGCTTGGTCTAGAGGTTATTGGCTATGATATTTTTGATATCCTTTGCAATTATTGGAAATTTCAAATAGAAAAACCGAAACTTCTTTATAAAAAACTAAAAGAGTTAAAACCCGATAAAAAAACTTTTGAAAAAATAAGGCTTATATTAAATGATGTCTGGAAGAAAAAAGTAAAATTAGATCCTCTAACTTTGGCGGTTTATTATGTTTATAATTTCAATTTATCTTATGGCCCCGGATTTATGGGATGGGCCTCTGATATTTATTTAGACGAAAATAGATATAAAAGGATGATAGAAAGAATAAAAGATTTTGACCCTCAAAATTTAAAAGTAGAATGTGCAGATTTTAAAGATATAATAAAAAAACACCCCAACGATTTTCTTTATTGTGACCCGCCGTATTATATCGGAAAAGATTCAAAAATGTTTAAGGGTATTTATCCGATGAGAAATATCCCTGTGCACCATAACGGCTTTCCGCACGAGGAGCTTAGAGAT
>PEXX01000037.1 GCA_002778965.1 Candidatus Kuenenbacteria bacterium CG08_land_8_20_14_0_20_37_23
AAATTTTAATAAATCTTTAACTCTGAAGGGACAATTGTTCTACTGTCTGATTTTACGTTTATTTTTTATCTTTTCAACGGAAAGCTTATTAATGCGATTGCCAGTAAGTTATGCCGTTTATTTTAAAATTAAGCTTGTTTTTTCCCGCGGAAGTTTCAAGAACTTCTTCTTCAGCCTGCCTTACAAAAGATTTGTTGCGCGCATTGGATTCATTGCCGATTTCTATTGATTCAAAATTGATATAATAATCAAATGACTCAATTTCATTGAGATAATTAATAAAATCAGATAAGTTGCCGTGGAGGTTCAAGCTGATTGGTATAATTTCATTTGTTTGCTGTTTTGATATTTTATTTGTTGCTAAAGATACGGTCTGTTCCATATTATTCTTGGCGGCAACATTCTCCATGTCTGTAATGAAATTTAATTCTTGTCCGAACACCAAGAAAACGTTTTCAACATCGTCCAAACTGGTTTTAACCAGTTCAAAATTGACCTTCGTTTGTTCAAGGCCATGTCCCATATTAAGCAAATCACGAAAACGAAGATACTCTTTCTGAATTTCGTTTCTTTTGGCAATGATAGATTTGGCAGCCGGTTTAATTGCTAAAAGAATAAGAGCCGTGCAAAAAATAATCAGTATAAGTATTATTGCTATATGTTTTTTATATGAATTTATTTTCATTATTCGTTGTTATTGTAAATTTAATTTTGCTTCTAACGTAAAGTTGATGTCGGTTTGGTATAGAATATTAGAAATAGGAGAATTCAAATCAGTTATTAAATCAGATTTTTCAAGCGCTTCTTTTAATTTTAAAAAAGTATCTCTTGTTTTTGATAGTCCGTTAATAACAATTTTATTATTTTTTTTGTCCAAATTAGCTCTGTGAAGCGTGTTGCCTTCAGGAATGATTGACATTAGATTAGTAATTACCCTTGACCACTTGGTGAAGTTTTTTTGAACCGCATCTATGTGCTGCATTTCTTGATTTATAGCAACAATCTCGCTATTTATGGATGTTTTGCTTCCTATTTTTTCCATTTCGTCAATTTTATGGCCAAGGTAGGAATTACTTGCATATAATAAAATAGAAATAATACCAATTGTAAGGCCAAGCATGGCAAGACCATTTATAATCATAATACAGTGAATATCTCTGGATATTTTTTTCTTTTTCTCATTGTTTATTAGATTAAGATTGATCATCATATAGTTGTAAGTCGCGCGTATTTTTTATTTTTCCTGGGAAATTAATTTTTGTCGCTTTGAAAACTAAATTATTCTGCGCAAAGCTAATCCAATAGCAGTTGTGTAGGGCATAAATTTTTTTATGCTTTCATCATTTGCATTATTAGAAATATTGACGAGCGGATTAGCTAGTCTTATATTTCTATTGGTAAGTTTTTTTAAATCGTTGCTTATTCCGGCAAGGTTAGCTCCACCACCGCACAATATTATTTCAGTTTCCCGTACACTACTGCCAAAATGAGATTCATAAAATTTTTCCATATTTTTTATTTTTTCAGCCAGGCGCTCAATACACTCCTTGATAATGTTTCTCACGCAGCCCTTGCATTTTTTTGGGCTGTTGCCGCAAATTATTTTTATTTTTTCCGCTTCTTTCAAAGTCAAGTTCATTTTTTCAGAGATGCCCTTGGTAATATCTTCACCTGAAATGTCCGAGAGGCTGACAGTGAATTGAATAATCCCATACTCAATCATTATCAAACTTGTTCTCGTTGCGCCGAGATCAAGAA
This sequence comes from Candidatus Kuenenbacteria bacterium CG08_land_8_20_14_0_20_37_23, assembly GCA_002778965.1. Classification (GTDB taxonomy): domain Bacteria; phylum Patescibacteriota; class Patescibacteriia; order UBA2196; family GWA2-42-15. The sequence goes on from PEXX01000037.1 coordinate 1,759, forward strand.
TTATTTTCGGCCCATGTATTTCTTTTTTGACTATTTCTTTTTTATCCTTCAAGAATAATTTTTTAAAAAAATTTGTACTACTATCTGTTTTGCAGTCCATAATACTTCTTACGATTGATTGAGCTTCAATTTCAAGCACCACCGGCTCCAGGCCTGCCATTCTTGATACCTTAATGTAGTCATTGGCGACTTCTTCAGGTATAATGCCGATTAAAAATTTTCTTTTTCTCCCGTTACTTTTTATTTCTTGCCAATCAAGTTCCACTTCGTCAAGATCAACAGGCACGTGTTTTGGCAATTCATATTTGATAATCTCTCCAAGATTTCCTTTTTTATTTGGTATTTCAATCATTTTTATGAAGGATTTTGTTTCTGGCAATGACAAAACAGCGTAATTGGTGGTGAATTTCCTTTTTGAATCAGTTAAAATTTTTTTAATAGCTTCAGCTGTTCTCTCAAAATCTTTAATCATTCCTTCTTCTACAATACCCCTTGGCAGAGAGTAGTCGCCCCAAGCTTTCAACTTGGTTTTTTCTATCTGCACTGCTTTGATAGAAAGATCAGAGATATCAAGACCGAGCATTTTTGTTGGAGGAGTAATGAAGTACATAAGCTAAAGGATATAAAAAACTGTTGATTGATTATTGTTTTTCCGTCACTTCTTCCCATTGCAGAAATTTATAATCACCATAAGTGGGGAATCCTGGCGGAGGATTGTAGTTCAAGTGCGCGTCATATACTGTATTAGTATTGCAGTATCCGGAAATGCATTCTCCAGAACCGTCAACCCAGCTCCATGTCCAAACATGATTTGTGATGATCGTCCCGTAAGTCGTAATGGTATCTCTGACATAATATGGCGATGGATAATAATAATAAGGACGGTAGACAGAGCCATTTTGGGCAAGCATTACAGCATTAATTTCCAAATTGTCAGGAGCGGCATAGAGTGGCACCATAATATCCTGTTGCGCGATCAATCCCAACGTGTGTTGTCCATTTTTTTCAGCGTAAGTCAGATTTCCGTTGATAATAATATTTCTTCTGTTGTTTGGCACTTCCGGCAGTTTAGCGGCCACGAGTGTTGTTTCTCCGTTGACAACCCCGTCTACCCACACATTATCTTCTACAAATATTATAGCACACTCTGTCGGCAGCGGATAACTAGAATCAAAAGTTTGGCTATCAATGTCCCAGGATCCTCTGTGCCACTCGCCGTCCATGCCATAATACCACACATTATTTCGCAATTTAGTCACTCTATACACATCAATTGTGCCATCTGCCTTGAAATTTACCCTATAACCCAGTCCTTGTTGATGTAGATAGATACCGGAAGTTTCCGCGAGCGTCTTTAAATCGTTCAGATCAACTGTCAGCATATCAAAGTCAATATTTGATGTCGGAAAATCCCAAAGCTCCTGATCGCCGCCGCTGCCCCAGATGCCGGCTTTTGACTCTGCTGGATCGCAGCCATGATATGGCTGGCAAGTATATGTTTCTTTTGCCGAAGTCATCACAGCGTTATTAGTGCCATCTTGTCTGATGCCGCTGTTGGCATGTACCGGGCCTTGTAAAATTTCAGTATCCCCAAACCACGCGTCGCTGTTGGTGATAAAAGCAAATGAAGCCATTGAGGCCAAGCCATATTTTATCTGCACAACTCTTTTGATGTTTGGATATTGATTGGTATATCCGGTCGATTTGATAGTGACTACGCTTGAGCATTCAGATGGAGCTGTTATTTCCAGATTAAACTGCCCGGCAGTTCCGCTGTACTGGTCAGTATAGTCGTGTATGCCGCTTTCTCCTTCGAAATCTTCAGGTGCGTGCGCTAAATGCCAGCGATAATAGTCAAGTCCAGCTTCGGCGATATTAATGGCCAACTGCCAGCTTACTTTTTGATTTGCAAGTCTATGTTGCATAATAGCCATACTCGCGATACCAAGTGAAACAAATGAAAAAATAGCTATCGTCACCAAGACGAGAATAAGCACATTGCCTTTTTCTTCAGCACTATTTTTTGATATTGAACGCATGGGATGGATTTTAAAAGTTTTCTTTTAAATTTCTTAAAGTAGAGTCAGATTCAAGCTCAAAGTCCATTGGTGCTCGATTTTCAAACACATTGATTTTCAGATAGACATGGACTAATTTCACACTATTTAAATCAGCAGGTGTTGCCAGTTCCGAGTAGTTGCTGTCGCGATATGTGAATACTGCCGTTTCGTTGTTTCTCACGTATTTGGAGATAATTACCGTCTCCCCGGCGCCGGAATATGCTAGTGGATTGCCGCTAGCCTCTATTACATTTTTTTTAAAATCGGATCCATTAAGCCAGTAATGTACTTTCTCTATCGCTTGGTCGCGATCGTAATCAGCATAAAAAATAAGTTCTTGATCGTCGGCGAGCTCAATTGGATAAGCGCCAGTATCCCCGGGTAGAGCTTCTCGGAGTTCTTTAATCATAGTTTCCACTCCGCGTCTGGCTTCGTCAATGGCGCTTGACTGTTCCAGGGTGAAGTTTTGAACTTTGAAATTTTGGATTATAAAAGCGGAAACAACAAAACTGGCTATAATAAAAACAAATATAGCCATTATTATTTCTAGAATTGTTATACCTTTTTGTAGTTTGTTACGATTCATTTATTTTATGGCGCAATCATTATTACTTGTTCTATGTGGTAACCATAGAGATCAAAGGTATCTAGATAAATTTCATAATCAATTAGAGTTATTTGTAAAGTAGTTTCAGCTGCTGCCCAATTATCAAAAAATACTTGGCCTGATTCATTTGTTGTTTTTTCTTCGTTTAGACCTTGGCTTGGGGCTGATATATTGACAGTGGCGTTAGCTAAAGGATTTTCATCAATATCTTTGACAATAATTAAAGCGGCATGGCTGGATTTTGGATTTAAGCCCAAAGTTATTAAACTGGTAGTGGCCGGCATCAAATTAAGCGGCTGTATAGGAACTGTTTCACCAATATTGTAGCTTGAGTCTTCCGGCAGAGTGAAAGTATATGAGTCCCATTCTAAATTTTCAATATATATTAAACCATTGTAATCGGTAGAGTAGACGGCAGTATATTTGTAGACTGGCTGTTCATTAGCATCATAACCAATAATTTTTCCGCCAGCCATGATAAAAGGAATATTGGCCAGATAAGTAGAGGCGCCATCAGGCCTTCCATCCTCTATGCCAAAACCATAGACATAGGGTTCAGGTGGTGAATATTTTCTTATATAAATTAAATCATAATAGCCCCTGTCATTCTCATCGTTGTAAATATAAAAATAGTTTATATTATTCACGTATGTTTGAATATTGTGCGCTAGATAATAATCATCGATCCATATATCCAGTCTGTTGTTGTTATAATACCCAATTTTGAATTGCTGCCACGCGTTTATGTTTATTTGACGCCCGGTGTCATCATTGATATTTTTTATTGTTTGCCCCCAATTAGTTTGGCTTATTAGACCACGATGTTGCATACGATCCCAGTTTCCGCCGTTACTTGGCGATTCATAGACAGTCATATTAAAGTCAGACGTTGTTTGATTGCCTTTGTCAGTCAGCTTAGCACGATAGTTAAGCAAAACATTCCCGTCATAAGTTTGGTTTACGATAGCGGCTTTGGAGGAAACATCATGAGATTTTAAACAATGTGATCCGGAATAACAATTTTCGTTAACTACAGCATAGGAGTTTAGTCCGTCATCCGTATACCAAATTCCTTGACCATCAATAATTGATCCAACGCCATAAGTTTCAAAATCATCAAAAAACAGAAATGCAGACGGCCCATTGGAGGTTGTATCAGCTTGGGCATTGCCATAATACATAAATATGGGAGTGATTCCGTTTGGGATGGCCATAATTTTTACCCAGAAAATTGCCTGTGCCATGTCAGTATATGATTCCCGCCAATAATTTAGTTCAGCGCCAGACTGGTCTGTAAAACGGATATCGTCGAAATCATTTTGCATATCTGAATCATAAGCAATATTTATTGCAACTGTATAATTATATTGGGTTGAAGCTGGACCATAAATATAAACTGGTTGGCGAAAATTCCAAGCGTTATTCCACCAATCTTCATAAGTATTGACAACCGTACCAACGGTTAAATTACTTAGTTCATCGATGGCAAAACTAATGTTTGTTGTTTGATTTTCAAAAACAGAAGCAGGAGGTTTTTCTGGCGTTGGCAATTCAGGAGTCGCATTATGGGTCTGGTCGGTAGAATATCCGTTTTTGGTTACAATTATTTCGTATCCTTCTGTTGATTCAGGTGATCCAGGCAAGACAACATATCCTTGATTATCAGTCAAAGTATTGATATTAATATTTGGGATTACCAGGCTATTTTGAATACTAACGTTTGCTTGCGGAACAGGCTCGCCATTGGCATTATATACAAGAATTTTTAAAGTCCCGCCACTGGCTTCGCTTTCTAGGCCAATAGGCGCAATATTTGTTATTAGAGTGACAGGTTTATGCGTTAGGCGATAGGGCCAAGAGACCTGCACTCGCATTTTTTTGTAATCAGTATTTAAAATATCGTTCGGATCCCCGCCAATTGTTCCGTCAAACGGATCATCAACATATTGGATGTCTGTTGTGACAGTATAGTCGATGCCGTTTCTTGTTATAATTTCTGCGGCGGGTATAATCCCGGTTGGGATACCGTTCGTAGTCCCTACGTCAATGTAGTCAAAATCTCTCGCCATCTCAATTTTTTGGTTGGCGAGTTGCGTAGCGGTTATTTTAGTTTTGGATTCCCAGAGTACGTTTAAAGTGAATTTGATTAGTTCATAAAGGCTCAAACTTACAATGGCTAAAATAAGAATACCAATCATTACTTCAAGTAAGGTAAAACCGAAGTGGCGATTACTGCTTTTATTATTTGGATTTGACTTTTTCTGTTTTAGCATGGGCTAAAAGTCTGTTTACGATTTTATTATATTATATCACATTTATTCTTTTTTGTGATATAATATAGATTGTTAACAAATCAGTTTGGTGTATAATATACGTCAAAGTCAATTGTAATTTTTATAATCATATTAGCCGTTCCAGCCAAAGGGTTGCCGACAAAAAACAAACTTAGAAATTTTTAATTCTTACATTGAGTCGGAAACAGTCTCCAAGCTTAAAAGTTTAGTGCAAAAATCTTTTTTCCAGAAAAAATTGGATCTAAACAGAAAATTTTTAAGTTTTAGCTTGTAAAGTCTGCAGTTTTTTGGCTTTTTGCGCTTTAATTTTGCGTTTTTAGTGTTTTTTTATGTGTTTAGATTTCTGTATTTTTTGTTTTTATGTTTTAATTTTTTTCAGCGATCACGTGCCATTGACAAGTTTTTCCATTTTGTTATAATGAATTTAGCACTCTGATATAGTGAGTGCTAATAAAAAAATATGAACGCTAGGCAGGAAAAATTGTTTAAAAATATTATTATTGAACACCTGCTTTCGGCAAAAGCCGTAGGATCTAAGTTTTTAGTGGATAAATATTCTATGGATGTTTCTCCTGCGACAATTAGAAATGATATGGCAGAGCTTGAGCGGCAAGGATTAATATCTCGTCCGCATACTTCAGCCGGTCGTGTTCCAACGCAAAAGGGCTATGAATACTATGTTAGAAACTATTTACAGGCAAAAGCAGTCGCCAGCAGGGACAAGGAGTTATTGGATATGCTTAGTCATGAAATAAGAACAAAAGAGCCGGAAATAGTTGTTAAAAATATTGCGAAAAAGATTGCCGAGCTTTCAAATAGCGCAACTATTGTGGCTTTTTCAAAAAATGATTTATTCTATACAGGTCTTGCCAATCTCTTCTCTCAACCGGAATTTTCCAATTTCGATGTTGTCTGTAATATTTCCGATGTGATTGATCACCTTGATGATGTTATTGGATCTATTTTTGATGACATAGAAGATACGCAGATTAAAATAGGGCAAAATAATTGTTTTTCGGACAAATGTTCAAGCATTATCACAAGATCAGGGGATAAATTGTTCGGCATTTTCGGCCCGATGAGAATGGACTACGAAAAGAATTTAGCGTTGGTGAATTACGCAAGAGGATTAATAGCCTAGATCACAACAAGATTTATTTTATCAAATTTTTAAAATAATAGTTATGTTTAAAAAAAAGGAAGAAACAAGATCAGTAACAATTGAAGAATTAAAGGCCAAAAGTGACGAGTATCTCGCTGGTTGGCAGCGCGCTAAGGCCGATTATCATAATTTAGAAAAAGAGGTTGGCACTCAACGCCAAATGTGGGTGAAAATGGCCAACGCGGATTTGCTTATAGATATTTTGCCTATTTATAACAATTTAAAACTTGCCGTAAAGCATATTCCGGAAAGCCAGAAGAAAGAAAGTTGGGTAGTCGGCGTGGAACATATTAAAAACCAGTTAAAATCGTTTTTAGATAAAAATGGCATTGAAGAAATAGAAGCCAAAGAAGGCGATAGTTTTGATCCGGAATTACATGACGCCATAGATGCGGCGCTTACTCAGGCACAGCCAGACACCGCGATTGAACCAAATAAGACAAATAAGCAAATTATTAAGCAAGAGATTCAAGCTGGGTATAAGCTGCACGGTAAGGTTTTACATCCGGCAAGAGTGATAGTTGGTTAATTTGCAATACACGGTTTTTGAAAATTAGAAATTTAAGTTTTTATAAATAGAATTAGTAAAATTAATAAAATCTTGCTTGGTATCCCCAAACAAGATTAAAAGAGGATAATATGTCTTTAATAAAATGGCAGCCAATGTACGATCCATTTACCGATTTAGATAAATGGTTCGATCAAGGCCCAATGAGTGTGAGCGGCTTTTCTCCAGCGGTTGATGTCTGGGAGGATGATAGCAATGTTTATGTAGAAACTCCTTTGCCGGGCATGGATCCGGGGAAAGTCAATATTTCTATTGAAAACGACGTCTTGACCATTGAAGGCTCTAAAGAAAAAAAATCAGAGGTTGATGACAAGAATTATTACAGAAAAGAAGTGCGCTATGGTTCATTCCATCGCGCAGTTGCCTTGCCGTCGTCTGTTAAAAGCAATGACGCGAAGGCTAGTTATCAAAATGGCGTGCTGACGGTTGTTGTGCCAAAAGAGGAGAGGGCAAAACCAAAAAAAGTGAAGATTGATGTGAAAAAGTAAATTTGGAAATTTGGGAATTAGTATATTGTTTTAGAATCATTCCCGCGATGATTATCGCGGGAGTGATGCCGATTAATTTTTTGAAAATAGAGAAATTTCTGTTCCAAATAAAATTTTTTTAAATTTTTTTTAATAGCATGCATCATTGAGGAACAAAATTAAAGAATAACTTTCATTGAGAATTAACATATTAATAATTTATTATTATTCCAAGACGGATAAGCATCCACTGGATTCTTCATCCCGTTCAGGATAAATTCATATAACAATATGTCAAAAATATTAGGTATAGATCTTGGCACGACAAATAGCGCCATGGCCATAATCGAGGGTGGCAAGCCAAAAATTCTCGAAAACAAAGAAGGCAATAGAACAACACCTTCAGTCGTTGCTATTGCTAAAAATAGTGAACGTCTGATTGGCCAGTCTGCTAAAAGGCAGGCAGTCACTAATCCTATAAACACACTATTTTCCATAAAACGTCTAATTGGCCGTCGTTTTGATGATCCAGAGGTGCAACGGGACATCAAGCTTTTCCCTTTCAAAATCAAACAAGCCGGTGTGGGCATAAAAATTGAATTAAATGGCAAGGACCGCACTCCGCAGGAAATTTCCGCTATGATTTTGCAGAAATTGAAGGCCGACGCAGAAGAAAAACTGGGTGAGAAAATAACCGAAGCGATTATTACCGTGCCGGCATATTTTGATGACGCTCAAAGGCAGGCTACGATTGAAGCCGGTAAGATTTCCGGTTTGACAGTAAAAAGAATTATTAATGAGCCTACGGCCGCTGCCTTGGCTTATGGATTTGACAAAAAGAAAGGCCAGCAGATCGCGGTTTATGATCTTGGCGGAGGCACCTTTGATATATCAATTCTTGATATTTCCGAAGATACCGTGGAAGTTAAATCAACTAACGGAGATACTCATCTTGGCGGTGACGATTTTGATCAGGTAATTATTGAATGGATTTTGAATGAGTTTAAAAAAGACCAGGGGGTGGATATCGGCAAAGATCCTTTGGCTTTACAAAGAGTTAAGGAAGCCGCTGAAAAAGCCAAAATTGAATTATCCACTTCTCAAGAAACTGAAATAAATCAGCCATTTATCACACAGGGAACAGACGGGCCAAAACACCTTGTAATGAAGATGACGCGAGCCAAGCTGGAAGAATTAGTTGGTGATTTGGTAGATAAAACAATGGATCCAGTTAAACAAGCTTTTAAGGATGCTGGGATTGGAGTAAAAGACATTGATGAAGTGGTTATGGTCGGTGGTATGACGAGAATGCCTATGGTATTGAAAAAAGTGGAAGAGTTTTTTGGCAAAAAGCCTCATATCGGAGTCAATCCGGATGAAGTGGTTGCCGCTGGTGCCGCTGTCCAAGCTGGAGTTTTACAAGGTGATGTAAAAGATGTGCTTCTGCTTGATGTTACGCCATTGACCCTTGGCATTGAAACTCTCGGTGGGGTAAGAACTCCTTTGATTGATAGAAATACGACAATTCCAACTTCAAAATCTCAAATTTTTTCCACTGCGGCCGACAGCCAACCTTCAGTGGAAATTCATGTCCTCCAAGGCGAGCGCGAAATGGCCTCTGATAATAAAACTTTGGGTAGGTTTATACTTGACGGCATCCCTCCAGCGCCCAGAGGCGTTCCGCAGATTGAGGTTGGTTTTGATATTGATGTCAATGGCGTTTTGAGTGTTAAAGCTCAAGACAAGGCGACAGGTAAAGAGCAGAAAATTACAATCACCGCTTCCACTGGGCTTTCCAAAGACGAGGTTGATCGTATGAAAAAAGACGCTGAAAAACATGCCGAAGAAGATAAAAAAAAGAAAGATGGGATTGAAACAAAAAACATAGCTGAAACTTTGATTTATTCTACTGAAAAATCGATGCGCGATTTGGGTGGCAAGGTAGACGCTGATTTAAAGAAAAAAGTTGAAGAGAAAATTGAGTCTTTGAAAAAAGTTAAAGATAGCGATGATATTGAAGCAATAAAAAAGGCGACAGGAGAATTATCGCAAGAAGCGCAGAAGATAGGGGAGATGATATACAAGAAAGAGCAGACAAAAGCTCAAGCCGGCCAAACTGGTCAGCAAGATAAGCAAGCAGCTGACGGCAAACAACAATCAACGAGCGAAAAAAAGAAAGCGGAAGAGGGAGAATTTGAAGAGGTTAAATCCGACAAGAATAGAGATTGAATCAGAAGTAAAAGATTATTTAACCAAATAAAGAAAGACAATAAGTGATTAGTAAATCAGCCGGTTGATAACTAAATAATTAGTAAAGCGGCCCGATTTATATTGGGTCGTTAGTTTAAAAATTAAATTTTAAGTTTTTTTAAAATTATTAAAAATTTTATAACAATATGCAAAACCAGCAGCCGAATCAACAAGGTAGCCAGCGTAAAATACAGATCAAAGTATCTGATGATGTGTTAAAGGGCGCTTATGCTAACGCCATGCAGGTGCTTCATACCAAAGAAGAGTTCATATTGGATTTTATGAATCTTTCGCCTCACCAAAGCGTAGGTATTATCAATTCTCGTGTTATAATGTCTCCGGGCCATTTTAAACGCGTAATTTTGGCATTACAGGACAACCTCAAAAAATATGAGAGCGGTTTTGGCAAGATTGAAGAAGCCGAGGCTCCAAGTAATGAATTGGGATTTAAAGCCAATTAACCGCGAAAAAATTAGAAACAAACAAGTTCCGAATTGACTTTGACTGGCTCTGACCAATTTTCCCAAAAATTTGTATTTTAGATTTATTCTGAAATTGGTTATTCTCGCTCACTCAATGGAAATAACCGGAGATTACAACGTTTTTATGTCTAAAGATTACTATAACATTCTTGGCGTTTCAAAATCCGCCACTCAAGAAGAAATAAAAAAATCCTTTCGCAAGAAAGCTCACGAATATCATCCCGATAAGAGTACTGGTGACGAAGCAAAGTTCAAGGAAATAAATGAAGCTTATCAAACCTTGGGTAATGGGGAAAAACGCAAACAGTATGATCAATTTGGCCAGACTTTTGGCAATAGTCAGGGGTTTGGCTACGGCGGACAAGGATTTAGCGGTCAAGGATTTAATTGGCAGGATTTTGCAAGTCAGGCAGGTGGCCAGTCTGGCGGCTTTAGGACAAATGTCAATTTTGAGGATTTTGATCTAGGTGATATTTTTGGGGATTTTTTTGGTGGTAGTTTTTCAAGAAAATCAACGAGAAAGACTTCTGTTCGTGGCAGTGATTTGGAATATAGAATGGAAATAGATATTCGCGATTCGGCTTTTGGCGCTGAAAAAGTGATCAATATTGAAAAGGATAATATTTGTAATAATTGTCATGGCAAAGGATATGATGCCAGCGCAAAAATAATTACTTGTCCCGAGTGTCGTGGAAAGGGTTATACATTTGAAAATCAAAGAACAATTTTTGGTGCGTTCCAAAGTCAGCGAGCTTGTCCGACATGTCAGGGAGAAGGCAAAAAGCCGGATAAATTTTGTTTCAAGTGCCATGGCATGGGCAAATTGAGAGAAAGAAGCCAGCTCAAAATAAAAATTCCAGCCGGCATTAATGAAGGTGAAAGCATAAAATTGTCAGGACAGGGAGAAGCTGGCACAAAAGGCGGGCTTAACGGAGATTTATATATAACCTTTAGAATTAAGCCAGATTGGAAATTCAAGCGCGCCAACTATGATATTTTGAGTAAAGAAGAAATAAACATTGTGCAAGCTTCTTTGGGAGATAAAATAGAGGTTGCCACGCTCAACGGCAGTGTGCGTTTGAAAATTCCTGCTGGTATTGAATCAGGAAAAATTTTTAAACTGTCCGGCATGGGAACAGAAAAATTGCACGGTCGCGGCAATGGTGACCAGCTTGTTGAAATTATTATCAAAACGCCAAAAAACATATCGCGCAAAGCAAAAAAACTTTTGGAAGAATTAAGAAGTGAGGTTTAATGACCAAGAAAAATTGGAATTTTTTGGTGAATAAAGACTTGCAAAGCATGAGGGAAGGCTATTGATTTTTAATGTTATTTGTAGTAATGAAATTATCAATATTTTTTTGATAGATTGCTATTTCTTTTTTTAATTTAATTAATAATTTTTTCAGCCCGAGTTTGTTTTGTGAAAAATTTTTAAATATTTCAACTTCATAAAATCGTTTTATTTTCTGGTTGTAAGTGGTCTTATTTTTGACAATATCGCAATCCATGCCATTATGATCAATAATTATTTCCCCGTTGGCAGCATACCAAAATGGGAACACTTGGCAAATTAGAGGTCTAACCTTGTAAATTGTACAATGGCCCATTTTTGAAAGAAAGAAACAGGATCCATCTTTTTTTCTTTTAAGTTGTAAAATTTTTTCATCTCTAGACGCGAGATCATAATAGTAGTTGTGTATTTTTTTTATGTATAATTTAGTTTTTTTGTCTTTTGCGCTTAGTTTCCCGTAGATTATTATTTTTTTGATTGGTGCATTTAAAGATTTCGCTATTCTCACAGCGTCTTTTAATGTTATAAATTTAATATAATCAGATCTGCAGCAATCTTCTTTTCTTTTGGCGCATTCTGAACAGAAATTAGACATACAAGGCTTTTTATTCAATAATCATAAATTTGTTTTTTTGTTTTGGATTTTGGGCAGAGGGGTAGGGGTGAATGCCCAAAATCCAAAACTCCTTATTCTTTTTTACTGAATGTAAAAATCCATATTTTCCTTATAAAATACAAAATAATAAAAGTAAATCCTAAAATAATTATTTTATTTAGCCAAACGAAAGAAATAAAATTATTAAGGAATAAGAGAAGCGGCCCTGAAATTGCTATACTGATTACAGAAATTATCAGAGAAGAAATATAGGTTTTTTCAAATTTTTGATTATGCTTAAAAATTTTGTAATGCTGCCAGATATGATTGTGTGTAAAGCCTGCCAGAGACCCAAGCCATTGAGAAATTAATATTGAAGTTTTCGAATATAAAGCTAGGTAGAAAATCGCAAAGTCAACGACAGCGCCTAGTAAGCCAACCAAGACATAAGCGATCATTTCTTTTTGCAAAGCAGTATTTTTAATTATGTTGTTTAATTTCATATCGTCTTATTTGAGGATTCCAATACATTAAAATCTCGCGTGGCTCCAACGTCTCATCGGAATTTTTTTCGAGAAAATTAATATCAGATTCATTGATGTTGGCAATTATTGAAGCTGCGCCTATTATGTGAGCATTATTTGCAGTGAATGGATGATCCCACCGAACTAAAATTTTATCAGGATTTATTTTATTGATTGTTTGCATTGTCTCAGTTAATGATCTGCCAGTATTGTAAACATATTCGTATTCTGTTGAAATAGCTTTCTCCACAATGAACAGTTGGGCGAAAATACTTATGACTACAAAGTAAATTAAACCGCTGATTATATATCGAGATTTATTTTGAGTAATCAGGTATTGCAAAATAGCAGTCAGGATAATAATCGCTCCAATTCTTGGTAAATAGTTATATCTTGAAGCTAGTGGTTCCCACCACGATTCTGCTTTAAAGAAAATGAATGGGCTTATACTAACTAACAGCCAAAAGAATCCAAACCAGATTAATTTAAGCTTTTTGAATTTGAATAGTATAAAGGAAAAGATACTAGTTGCAACTAACCATAAAAGCCCCGCGATCCACGCGGACGATATATTAAAAAGTGAAATAGGAATAAAATTGTCCATGAGAATAAATGGAATTCTAAAAAATGTAGCAAAATTAATACCATAAACACCTGTCTGAACCCATATACTAGATTTTTGCCAAAAAAATTGTTGGTATAAGTATATAATTGATAATAAAATTATACCTCCCCAAAAAATCAAGTGAGTCTTTTTTAACTTTCTTTTGTTTTCAATTTTGTAATATATAAATGTTGCAAAAAGTAGTGCCGGGGTGATAATGGCAGATTCCTTTGTCCCCAAAGCTAGTACAAAAGAAACAAAAGAAAGAATTAAATAAAATATTTTTTCGGTAGATAAATATTTGTAAAAACTAACCAGACAAATAAGAATAAAAAGACTAACAAGGGAATGCATGTTTGCGCTTATCCACACTAAAGGTTCATATGCCGTTCCCGCAAAAGCAACTAAACAGCTAGTAATAATAGAAATTAATTTCGATTTGCTTAATTGCCAGACGAAAATGCCCGCTAGCAATGAAACCAAAATATGAATACCTACGCCAATTAGAAATAATGGCTGAGGATTATAACCACTAATAGAATACATTAATGAATAAAAAGCGTTCATCATGGGCGAATAAAATGTGGACATTCTGAAAGTAAGTATATTATGCAAAGAATTGTCGATCTTTTGTCCGTGCCAAAGCCAAGTAAAATCGTCAGAAAATAAGTAGCCCTTAAAAATAACCCAGCCGAAAACTGCAAAGCTAATCGCGGTCGACACAAGAATTAATTTTAAGATTAATTTTTTAAAATTTATGGATTTGAGGCGTTCGGAAATGCTTATTGTATCCAAAATATACCGAACCCCATCTTTCCAGGTAATACTTGATTTATTTTTGTGCTCAAAAATTACAGGTAGGGTTTTTACTCTGTGTTTATTTTGCAAGGCGGAAATTATAAGCTCAATGTCAAAAGCAAATCTATTTTCCTTAATTTTGGGTAGAATGTCTCTTGCTATTATTTTTTTGAAGAATTTAAAACCGTATTGTGTATCAAGATTTGGTAGTGATAGAAAAGAATTGACAATACGGCGTAGCAATAATGAGAAAAAAGAGCTGATTTTGGCGTAGGCAGAAGCGTTTTTATTTTTTTGTCTTTGTCCGATAACTATTTCAAATTCAGAATCCTCCAATATTGAAATCGCTCGTTCAGTCAATTCTGGTTTGAAAGACAAATCAGCATCTACAAATCCATAAAATTCTGAATCTATTGTTTCGCAACCTCGTTTGATAGCCGCGCCTTTCCCTCGATTTTGCTCATAACTTATTGTTTTAACTGTTATATTACCATTCGAAAAATTTTCTAATTCTGTAATTACATTCTTTGTTTTATCCAAACTTCCGTCATTAACTAAAATTATAACTATTTTTTTATCCTCAAAGTGTGGATTTTTTTGAAAATAGTTAAAATATTCAACAAAAGTTGATTTAATTTTATATTCTTCATTATAGCTTGGAATAATTAATGCTAAATAAAACATAAGTATTCAAGAAGATTTTCGTAGCGGAGCGGAGAAGACACTTTTTACCCCTTTCTCACTAGTGTCTCGTTAAAGTAAAATCATCAAGAAAACTTTTGTTTTTACCGATTAAGAATTCACTAGATAATTTATTTAATTTTTTTTCTTATATGATTTTTTTAAATATGAAACGCACGAATTTGTGTATTATGCGAGTATTTGATATAATTTTATTAATTTAGTTTCATCCGTTAATGTCTTGATTGTAATTAAAATTTAAAAATTATGCAAACCAAATTGCAATCATATTTGAACCAAACTAAAACAGGATTGAAATCAACAAATTACAGTTGAAAGACTATCAGGAATTATTTGTGATGGTTGTAAGAGTATTTTAACTTTTTAGTTTTTGGCAAAAGTCTTATTAGTTAAAAATCAGATAACAATATAAAGAAATTTTTGTTAAAAAAGCAGAACCATGGCAAATCAGATCAGGCCATTTATATTTAAATAAATGCCGTTAAGTCTTTTTTATAGGGACGTTTTAAAATTAACAGAAGAGATTAATCTTGAATTTTTCAATACCAGCGAGAAGTTGCCTGTAATTTTATCCAGTGGTTAAAAAGTAATCAATCAGAGTTTGATAAATATTAAAAGTTCGCTGTAATTTCTCGTATGAATCGCATAAGGAATTTTTGCATTATCGCGCACATAGATCACGGTAAATCAACGCTTGCCGACCGCCTTTTGGAATTGACTGGAACTATTGATAAAAGAAAAATGAAGGAACAGGTCCTAGATACTATGGACCTGGAGAGAGAACGGGGTATTACCATTAAACTTCAACCAGCGAGGATGAAATATACGATCAATGGCGAACAGTATGTTTTGAATCTAATTGATACGCCAGGCCATGTTGATTTTTCTTATGAAGTTTCACGATCTCTTGCGGCGGTTGAAGGCGCCTTGCTTGTTATTGACGCCACTCAAGGTATCCAGGCGCAGACTCTTGCCAATCTTTATTTGGCGCTTGGACAAAATTTGGAGATTATTCCGATTTTAAATAAAATTGACTTGCCGGTGGCTGATGTCAAAACAGTTAGTCAAGAAGTTATTCATCTGCTCGGTTGCCGAGAGGAAGACATTTTGTTGGTTTCAGCAAAAACCGGTGAAGGAGTTGATAAAGTTCTTGAAGCGATTGTAAATCGTATCCCGAATTCTCAAGCCGATTGGCAGAAATCTCTGCAAGCTCTTATTTTTGATTCTAAATTTGATGATTATAAAGGAGTGATAGCCTATGTTAGATTGATTAATGGGAACATTAAACCAGGAGATCACGTCAGGTTTATTGAAGTTGGAGTTGACAGCGAAATTATTGAAGTCGGCTATTTTTCGCCCGCTATGGTCAAAAGCAACGGATTAAATGCCGGAGAAATCGGATATATAGTCACAGGACTTAAAAATCTTGAAGACTGTCATGTTGGCGACACAATTTCATCACAAACCCAGAAAGCTAAAGCTTTGCCAGGATACAAGGCAGTAAAACCAATGGTTTTTGCCGGTCTTTTTTGCAAAGAAGGCAATGACTACAAAGAATTGCGCGAAGCTCTTGCTAAATTAAAACTTACTGATGCTTCTTTGGTTTATGGGCCCGAAGCAAGCCCCGCCCTAGGTTTTGGATTTCGTTGCGGTTTCCTCGGTCTACTGCATTTGGAAATTGTTCAGGAAAGGATCAAAAGAGAATATGGTTTGGATTTGATAATTACAGTACCTTCAGTTGCTTACCGAGTCTATTATGCGGGCGATAAAAGCCCGGTGATTATTCACTCGCCACAGGAGCTTGGTAATTTAGCGTCAATAGTTAATATTGAAGAACCTTGGGTCAAGGTTGATATTATCACTCCCAAAGAATTCCTGGGTAATATTATGACACTTGTCGCTGAAAAAATGGGAGAGCACAAAAATACGGAATATTTATCTGAAAATAGCGCTCTTTTGCATTATCAATTGCCTTTAAGTTCGATTTTGACTGACTTTTATGATAAGCTTAAAAGTGCATCGCGTGGCTATGCGTCACTAAATTATGAGTTTTTGGATTATCGTCAGGCTGATGTTGAAAGACTTGATATTTTAGTTGCTGAAGAACCGGTTGATGCACTTGCGACTATTGTTTACTCCGATTCTGCTTACCAATCGGCTAAGAAAATTGTGAATAGCCTGAAAGATATTTTGCCACGTCAGATGTTTGAAGTTAAAATTCAGGCTTGCCTGGGCTATCAAAATACAGGCAAAAACAAAGGCGGCAAAATAATTGCTTCTGCGCGCATTCCGGCTATGAGAAAAGACGTTACCGCCAAACTTTACGGTGGTGATGTTACTCGCAAGAGAAAACTTTTGGAAAAACAGAAAAAAGGAAAGAAAAAAATGAAATCGCTTGGTAAAGTTGATATTCCTGCGGCGGCCTATATTGCTGTTTTAAAACGTTAGTATGATTGTATGAACAAAAAATCAATAAAATTTTTTTGGAGGATATTATGTTTGTTTATTATATTGAGCATGCTTCTGTTTACGGTTGGTCTTTCTTTTTTCTAAAGTTATTTATATAGCAGGCGCAAATGATTATTTATCTGATTTATGTACAAAAATCAATACAATTCACATATCAAATTTTTTTTGAGTTCAAAGACTGTTATCATTGTTTTATTTTTTTTTCTTATTTTTATTGGACGCGCGATTATTAGAGAGAAGAGCCGGCAACAAGACACGCTGAAAAATATCAGTACGCTTGAGACTTCTATCAGCCAAATTGAGGAGAGAAATTCGAAGCTAGTTGAAATGGTTAAATTTTTTCGTTCAAGCGATTTTATTGAACGCGAGGCTCGTGAAAAGTTAAATATGCAAAAACCAGGGGAAAAGGTTGTAATTGTGCCGCGAATCGGTCAAGGAGTTGTTGCTGGTGACTATGCAGATGCTGAAAATATACCAAATTACCTGCGCTGGTGGCTATATTTTTTTGATTGACAATTTAAAAATTCAGTTATTTTGAAAATTTTATAACCGCTATTTTCCGGCGGTTTTTTTGTATTTGCGTTTTTTTATTTTTGGCAATTTTTTCAAAATTTATTTTTGCAATTTTTTTAGATCAATCATGCATTGTTTTTTTTATCCAGTCATCAATAAGTTTGGGTTGATAAGCATTATTAATCCCAAGACTAAAATTAATATCCCTCCGATTAGATGCGAATACTTAGTGAATTTAACGCTTCCACGAAATGTTTGAAATGTAAAACCGGCAATTAATAATACCGCTACATCGTCAAGCATATAAAAGAAGTCATAGCCCAAAATGTATATGTAATAACTTATCATCGATAATTCGTTTTGTGTCAGAATGCCAGTATAAATAGTTGGCAAGCCGGCTGAACAGAAAAGTTCAATCAAGTTTACCGAAAAGGCGATAAAAATCACCCCGGCGATTGTTGGTAATAATTTATCATATTGCAGTATTTTTTGCAGACGCGATATTATTTTTTCTTTACGCGCGCTTGACCCAACCTCGCATACCACCTCTTTTTGTCCCCTTTTCTTCCAAAAGTCAAGAAGGAAGTACACACCAACCGCCATTGCCATAAATCCGATAATCACCCTCGTAATTTTCAGGTAGCCGACAAGCATAAATGCGTTTAACCAAGTAGCCAAAAAAACAAAGTAAGAGAGCGCAGATACCAATATAAAAGTAATGCCGACAACCCACATTTTTTTTCTTGATCCAGTGTTGATAAGTATGGTTATGAGTATGAGGAGCGCCCACATTGAACATGGATTAAAGCCGTCAAGTGTGCCAACCACTGCTGTTAAGAGAGGCAGGGAAAGCGCTCGGAGATTTATTTTTCCGAACAGCGGATAATCAATCGTTTCTTCTAAGGTTGACGTTGGTATTTCTTGGAATTTTTTCTGCGCTTGTGTTGTTGTAGTGATGGCGTGAATAGGCTCCGGATTTTGGTAATTTTTCGCCACGTATATATTCAGTAAGTGTTTGATCTGCGCGCCAGTTGTGTCATCGCTGGCATAGCCAACTATATATTCATCGCCAATTACAATTACCGGTACGCCGCGAAAAGGACTTCCAGTAAGTTCGCGTCCTTTTTCCAAAAACAGCGCTTGATTTTCTTTGTTGTTCCAGACTTCAAAATCAATGATTTCAATAGCCGCATAATCTTTTTTTATTTTTTCCAAAAATAGGCTCTCGTCATGGCAGTGCGGACAGCCATCGCCCCAAAAGAAATAGACCGGGAGTTTGTTTGTTTCGGCTGCCGCGCTGTTTAATTGTAAAAACAGGCCGACCGCCAAAGTCAGTATGATCGCAAACAATAAGATTTTTTTAATGTTCATGAAATTATGGTATATTAAAAATTAGTAGCAGTCAATCTTTAAATTTCTAATCTTTAGTTTTAAATATCAGGCAATGCTAATTGTTTGATTATTTTTTTAAGAATTTTTTTATGAGTTTTTCCGCCTGGCTTTTATTTTTAATCCAGTGAATTTTTGTGTCCCGCTTAAACCAAGTCATCTGCCTTTTCGCAAATTGGTGGATCGCGGTTTTTAATAAATTAATCATCTCCTGATTTTTATATTTGCCTCGCAAATATCTTGAAATAAATCTGTATTCCAGCCCGAAACTTTCCATGCGCCTCCACGATATCTTCTGCGCGTGAAGTTTTTTTATTTCCCCAATCATTCCCTCAAGCAACCTGTCGTCCACTCGTTTGTCTATTTTTTTATTCATCACGTTTTTAGGAAATTTAAGTCCGATTTGAAGAGTATTATATATTGGCTTTTTTTTTGATCCGGAAGAAAATTTTTGTCCATTGAAGCACACCTCAAGCGCTCTGTCGATCCGGCGCAAATTATTCTTATCTATTTTTTCGTAAGTCATCATATCCAATTTTTTAAGCGCCTCCAACTTGTCCGCTATTTTCATTTTTTTAAGCTTTTGTCTGATTTTTTTATCTGGTTTGCCTAATGGCAATTGGTAATTGTCTACTAGTGCGGAGATATATAATCCTGTTCCTCCAACAACCAGGGGAGTTTTACCGCGCGCCGTAATATTGTTTATTGCCACAGTGGCTTTTTTTTTAAATTTAAACACATTAAATTCAGTTTTTGGCAGGATTATGTCAATTAGGTGATATGGGATGCGTTTTTCGCCTTTCCCGTATTCTTTCAAATCTTTGCCGGTCCCTATATCCATTCCAATATACACCTGGCGCGAATCAGCCGATACAATCTCTCCGTTGAATTTACGCGCCAAAGCTACCGCAAGTTTTGTTTTACCGCTCGCCGTAGGTCCAAGTATAATTATTAGTTTAGGAAGTTTTTTCTTCATTTTCTAGTCATTTTTCTAGCTTGGCCAAGATATTTTTTAACGGTTTTTGTACGTAAAATTTGGCCAGCCAAAGTAGCGCCTCTTTTTTCTTTTTCTTGGAGTTTTTTGTTATGCTCCTCGCGTTTTTCTTGTTTTGTTTTTTTCATGTATTAATTATCTTACCTTTTAAACCAAATGACACCATCCCGCTGATTTTAACCATAATAAATTTTCCAATCAAATTTTTTTTGCCATTAAACATAACGTGTTTATAACTTTCGGTCTTACCAAAATATTTTCCGTTTTTTATTTTTTTTTCCACTAAAATTTTTGCAAGCTTGCCAATATATTTTTTATTATTTTGCCAAGCGGTTTTTTTTAAAATTTCAGTCAGAATTTTTTCTCTATGCTTTTTTTCTTCTTTTCTTACATTGTCTTTCAGTTTTGTCGCCGCGGTTCCTGGGCGCATAGAAAATTGGGCAATGTATGCCATATCATATTTTACATCACGAAAAAGTTTGGCGCTGTTTTCAAATTGTTTGTTGGTTTCCTCGGGGAAACCAACAATAATGTCAGTTGAAATTGCAATATTAGGCATTGATTTGCGCAATTTGCCGATTAATTTTTTGTAATGTTGAATACTGTATTTTCTATTCATTTTTTTTAAGGTCGCGTTATCCCCGGCCTGTACCGGAAGATTTATATATTTGCATACTTTGTCGCATTCTTTCATTGTTTTAATCAGCTCATCTGACAGGTCTTTGGGATGCGAGGTAAAAAATCTTATCCAAAAATCACCGTTGAGCGCATTGAGCGATCTCAATAAATCAGAGAATGTTATAACATCGTTTTGAAATTTGAACTTGAAATTTTGAATTTGTTTTGTGTCCGGTATTTTGGATTTGGAATCTAATCTACCATTATAGGAATTTACATTTTGTCCGAGCAAAATTATCTCCTTATACCCATTCTTAACCAAGTTCTCAACCTCTTTAATAATTTTTTGAGCTGGTCTTGAATATTCTCTCCCGCGCGTATAAGGAACGGCGCAATAAGAGCAATAATTATTACACCCAGTCATTATTGGCACTAAAGCTGAAAATTTTGAATCACGAACGGGTGATACGTGAAAATAATTATAATCCGTTGCTGAATTACTCAACTGTTTAATTATTTTTACTCCCTCGGATTTTTTGTTTATAATAACTGGCAATTTCTCAATTTTTTTGATATCAATCAAAATATCCACCAGTTTTTCAAATTTTTTTTTATCAGTTTCTAGCACACATCCAGTTAGCACGATTAGCGGCCTTTTAAGTATTCCTTGTCTATTGTCTATTGGTTTTTGGCTGTTGATTTGGATTTGCCACCAAAGTCTGTCAATCGCTGATTGCCTTATGGAACAAGCCACAAGAATCACTACATCTGGTTGTATATTATTTTCTTTAAAATCCGCTGCGCGCATCACCGCTTTTATCCTTTCAGAGTCGGATAGATTCATAGCACAACCCCAGGCTTTTATCTTGTATGTCTTTTTTTGCATAAAATCATCATAACAGATTAATCGTGGGTTTACAATCATTATTAACAACAAAAATCCCATTTTAAGCGGGATTTTTGGAAACCTATCCATTCACAACTATCAGCTGAAAAGCACAAATATTGTGCTGGCTAAAAATATGCTGATAGCGCCAAGTAGAAATATTCGAAGAATATTTCTACTTTTATTTAATTCAATGAATGGATAAATATGGCTTTGCAAACTGGTATGAATCATGTATTTCAATCTATCCATAGCCTTGGCGTCAATAAGAATTTTTTGATATTACGCCTATTTATAATTATAGCAATTACGCGCGACACAAGCAAGCTGGTTCACGCGAGTAAAATGTGGATAAGTGGAAAACGACTGTCAGCAAAAATACATTGATAGATTTCATTTGCCACTTTATAGTTCTTCGGACTTATTTTTTATAATTTGTTCAATTTTATTAAAAAATTTTTGTTTGCTCATTTCAATTATATTATTGTTACCTCGTTTTCTTATGTGCAGTTTGTCTGAATTTATTTCCTTGTCGCCGATCACGAGCATATATGGAATTTTTTGGCTGATTGCCTTTCTTATTTTATTTCCGACAGTTTCATTATCATCTAAAACTTCAATCCTTAAATTTTTGTCTTTGAATTCTTGGGCCAGTTTTTGACAATGTTTTTGGTGACTTTCGCCAACAGAGATTATGGAAAGCTGAACAGGGGAGAGCCACAAAGGAAATGCGCCGGCATAATGTTCAATAAGAACTCCAAGAAATCTCTCCAAAGATCCTAAAAGCGCTCTATGAATCATAAACGGAGTATGTTCTTTGCCGTCAGATCCTTGGTAGGCCATTTCAAAGCGCATTGGTAAATTAAAATCAAATTGAATAGTGGACAATTGCCATGGCCGGCCGATAGCGTCTTTGACCTTAATATCAATTTTCGGTCCATAAAATACAGCTCCTCCAATATCATTTTTAATATCAAATCCAGCTGTTTTGACGATATTTTGCAATATTTTTTCGGCTCTTGCCCAATCTTTGTCATTGCCTGCAAATTTATCTTTATTTTTAGGATCGCGGGCGCTTAAATCTATTCGTATATTTTTTGATTGGAAGCCGAAGCTATTTAAAATGTATAGAGTTAGTTCAAATGCTTTTTTTAATTCTTCTTCAAGCTGTTCTTGAGCGCATATAATGTGCGCGTCATCCTGGGTAAAACCGCGCACGCGGGTGAGCCCATGTAACGTCCCGGATCTTTCATATCTATAAACCGTGCCCATCTCAGTCCATCTTATTGGCAAATCGCGATAGCTTCTTTTTTTATTTTTATACATTCTGACATGCAGGGGGCAATTCATTGGTTTTAACATATATTCCTCATCTTCAACGTTGAAAGCAGGATAAAGACTTTCTTTGTAAAAATTCATATGTCCTGAACGCGACCACAATTTAGTTGAGGCAATATGCGGAGTAATTACTGGATCATATCCTTGGCGCAAGTAGGTTTCGTAGGCAAAATTTTTTGTTATATTATAAAGAGTCGCTCCTTTTGGCAGCCACAAAATCAATCCTTGGCCTACTTCATCGTCAATTATAAACAGTTCTTGTTCTGCTCCGATTTTCCTGTGATCTCTTTTTCCAGCTTCTTTAAGCAGAAGCAGATATTCTTTTAGCTCGTTTTCCTTCTCAAAAGCCACGCCATAAATTCTTTGTAGCATTTTATTTTTTTCATCCCCATGCCAATAAGCGCCAGCAACCTTCGTTAGTTTGAAAGCGCCAATTACGCCGGTTGACTTCACGTGCGGTCCGGCGCACAGGTCAACAAATTCATCGCCAGTGTAAAAAACAGTAGCTTTTTCGCCGCGTTTTTTGATCTCGCATAGCCATTCTTGTTTGTATTCATTTCCGGAGAAAAGTTTTTTTGCATCACAAATTGTTAATTCTTTTTTGCAAAAAGGCAAATCATCCTTGATAATTTTTTGCATTTCATCTTCAATTTTCAGAAAATCGTCTAAGGAAATTTTTTGTTCAAGATCAAAATCAAAATAAAATCCCTCGTCAGTGGCCGGTCCCATTGCCATTTTTATATCTGGATACAATTTAATCATGGCTTGCATCAAGACATGTTCGGCGCTGTGACGCAAGGCTGACAAATTGTCTTTGTTTTGGTGTTGCATATTATTTTCGTTCACTTTACCTCAATTATTATGTGATCTTTTAGGATTGGCACTTTTTTTACCCAAAAAGGTTCAAACTTGACGTCAACATCATCAACTGACTCAAACTGTGAAAAATATAGTTTCAAGTCTTCTTCAGTGAAACCGACCAAAAGATTTTTATCAAATATATCTTTATTTGGGTCAAGCGTCAACAAGCCGGCTATTTCAATTTTGAAAATCGCTTCTTGTTTCTCTTTATTTATTTCTATCAGATCATATTTTATGCTTGAAGGATCTACATTGATAAATTCGGCCTTTGCCCCATTGGCTTCTTTGATTTTTTCTTTTGCGATGTTTAGTATTTCTTCTTTATCAGCTAAGACAGCCGTAAGCGATAAATTGCCAGACAATGTGAATGTGTCGATCTCTTCGCCGATTTCCTTATCTTTGGCCACGTCATTAAGAACAGCTTTGCTGGCTATTAAAACCAATCTATCGTCTCCAATACTTTGAAAAATTTCAGTTATATATTTCCCAATCGCTTTTTCTTTCAAATCCTTTTCCGCTTTTTCAACATCATCAAGCTGAAGCACTCCAATTTTTCTCATGCCGCCAACCATGCCAGTTTCTGATTTCGCATAAACAACCCGCTGCAGATTTGTGTTTAATCCTGGTATGGTGAATGAACTTGGAGGGATATTGCCGGCTGATCCTTTCGCGTCTGCTATTATTTTAGCTCGCGTAGTGCCATTAGGCGGAATAGTTACTTCATTTTGCAACCGAAAGAGAATGCCGGCAGCTGTCAAAAGTCTTGTTTTTGCGACCAACGTTTGTGCTACCGGCCGGTCATTGTATAACACGACTTCTCCTTCTGAAAAATCAGCCGCTTCTTTATCTGAATCAATAAAAAATTGGTTGTCTGCCTTACTTTTTTGACTCATAATTTTACCAGAAATGATAACGTTTGTTGATGTGCTATTCTGTGGCTCTTGCGCGACCGTTAAATTAAAACTATGCGTGACTTGACTGTCTTTTGCCTTGAGCGTGATAGTTACTTTTGATAAAGCCAAGTAAGTTACTCCAAGTATCAGTAAAAACGCCACAACTACAAATATGACTGCAATGTATTTATAATTTTGGTGTAGCGGGTTTGATCTCACAATGTTGTTATTTTGCGCCATATAATTTTGAATTAATTGATATATTTTTACTATATCTTATTGCTTATAAATTGGCAAATTGTTACGCATTTTTATTCTTATGTTTCTTTCTCCTATTAATTCTTCTATTTGTCTCTGCACTTCATTATTATAACTAATATAGAAATTCGTGACTATTTTTCGGATTTCGCCATTTTGCTGAACCATCAGATAAACTCTGTTTTTGCCGTAATTCCTCTCAAAAATAATTTTCAGGTCAGTATGCATTTTTTTATTGAAATTTTTCGCGTCAACTGAGATAAAAATATCTCGCGCCGTTGTTTTGTCTTGGGATTCGCCATTATCTACATGATGATTTATTTTTTTTAAAACGCTTTGTGGATTATTTGGATCAATCTCATAGGCCCTGTCTGCAAGAATTTTTGGAATATCGTCTTTGTCGGATATTTTCCCAGAGAGAAAAACGAATTTATCTTCTTGCCATATCTCCGGATTTTTTTTTAACAGTTTCGGAAAAACGATTACCTCAAGCGCGCTGGTCGCATCTTCAAGCGTGACAAACATCATTAGTTCGTTTTTTTTTGTAAAGATTTTTTTAATATTCGTGATTATGCCAGCAGAATAAATATTGCTTCCAGCAGTTATTTGCTTGTCAAGCACATCGCTGCAGTTGGCGGTTACTTTGGCAAAAATTCCAGAAATATTTTTAAATGGATGGGAAGAAACATAAAGACCAAGCATTTCTTTTTCCCAGATAAGTTTTTGTTTTTCTTCCGCCGCTTCAGTAGGATCAAGAGTAAGGACAATTTTCTTCTCTGCTTTTGCGCCAAAAAGTGAAAACTGCCCCGTATTTCTTTCTCGCTCATAGGTTTTAATAAAAGCTAGCAGTCTGTTCATATTTGATATCATTTGGTTTCTTTCGCCAAAAGCATCCATGGCTCCAGATTTAATCAGCGCTTCAAGAGATTTTTTATTCAAATTTTTTGAATGTACTCTTATTAGAAAATCTTCCAAGGATATGTATATTCCGCCATTTTTTCTTTCGGAGATAATAGTATCAACAATATCAGTGCCAAGATTTTTTATCGCTTTCAGGCCGAATCTTATCGCTTTGTCTGAAATATATGTGAAATTAGCCAATGATTCATTGATATTAGGTGCCAGCACGTCTATGCTCATTTTTTCGCATTCCGCAACCGCTTCTACTATCTTGCCAGTATTATCCGATTCAGCTGTCATCAAAGCCGCCATAAATTCCGACGGATAATTGGCCTTCATATATGCTGTTTGATAGGCTACTACCGCGTAAGAGCTTGAGTGCGCTTTATTAAATCCATAACCGGCGAAAGGTTCAATATAGCTCCATATCTCTTGCGCTTTGCTGTTTTCCAGACCGTTTTTTTTGCATCCCTCTATAAATTTGATCTTTTGCTTGACCATCAGTGATTTTATTTTCTTGCCCATTGCTTTTCTGAATTCATCAGCCTCTTCAGCCTCATATCCGGCAAGAGTCATAGCTGTCAGCATCACATCGTCCTGATATATGAGAAGTCCGTAAGTCCTCTCAAGAATATCTTTTAGCTTAGGATGAGGATAGGTGATTGATGACGGATCTTTTTTCCGCCTGATATATTCAGGAATGATTTCCATTGGACCGGGACGATACAAGGCGACCATGGCCATAATGTCATAGATATTATCTGGTATTAGCTCTTTTAAATATCTTGTCATGCCAGAGCTTGAAAGCTGGAATACTCCCATGGTTCTGCCATGGCTGAGCAGTTTAAATGTTTTTTTATCATCCCATGGAATTTTTTCAAGATCAATTTCAATTTTTTTAGTATGTTTAACAATCTCTTTGGCAATGCCGAGTATAGATAGATTGCGGATTCCCAAAAAATCAGCTTTAAGCAATCCGACGGTTTCCTCCTCTATATTCGGATCAATAGCGTGCATATCGTATTGTGTAATAATCTCTTCTCCTTTTGGCTCAATTTGCAGTGGAAGAAAATTTGTCAATTTGTCGGGAGCGATAACAACTCCAGCCGCGTGCACCGATACATGCCGCACGCACCTTTCAATTTTTTTCGCTAGATTCATGATTTTTTTAACATGCGCGTCAGACTCGTAAAATTGTTTTAGTTCAGGATTGATTTCAATGGCTTTCTCGATACTGATATAACTGCCTTGCGGTCCTTGCGGAATCATTTTGGCGATTTTATCTCCCATGGCATAAGGCAAGCCGAGTACGCGCGTAATATCCCTTACGGCCGCGCGCGCTTTCATAGTGCCAAAAGTGCCAATATTCGCGACTTGCCTTTTGCCATATTTATTGCGTACATACTCAATAACCTCGCCTCTTCTTGAATCTTGGATATCGCAATCAATATCGGGCGGTGTTGGTCTTTTTTTTGTCAAAAATCTTTCAAATGGAAGTTGAAAATGAAGCGGATTAACTGAAGTTATGCCCAAGGCGTAAGAAACAAGAGAGCCGGATGCGGAGCCTCTTGTAGTTGCGATAATTCCTTGATCATGCGCCCATTTCATGAAATCAGCTACAATCAAAAAATAGTCATGATATTTTTTGGAGATAATAATATCAAGCTCATAATCAAGTCTTTGTTTATCGTCAGGAGTAATTTGCCCTTCTTTTTTTTTCAGTCCGCTATAAGTAAGTTCGCGTATATATTCATCGCTTGGTCTGCTGTTAGGCACTGCAAATTTGGGAAAATGCCAAGTTGTCAGATCAAGTTCTATTTTGCATTCGTCAGCAATTTTTCTTGTGTTTTCAATTGCTTCTGGGCAATTCAGTTCTCGCGCATATTCAAGCATAACATTTTCATTGACAAGCGATGTATCAAAACCGGTCATATTAAGCCTTTTTTTATCATCCATCGTTTTTCCTGTTTGGATGCAGACCAGCGCGTCTTGCGCCTCCTTGTCGTCCGGATAAAGATAGTGTGAATCTTTGGTTAGGATTAGAGGAAGTTTAGCGTCTTGTGACAATTTGATGAGCAATTTGTTTATTTTGTTCTGTTCCTGTATTTCCGGATGATGTTCCAGCTCAAGATAAAAATTTCCTTTTCCAAATATCCTTTCATAGAACAATGCCGTTTCTCTCGCTTCGCTATATCTGTTTTCCAGTAAAAGCTGGGGTATTTTGCCTTTAAGGCATGCCGAAGCTCCAATCAAACCTTCGGCATGCTCGTTCAAATATTCATTATCTATGCGCGGTCTGTAATAAAAGCCTTCAATATGAGCTTTACTGGTAAGTTTGATGAGATTTTTGTAGCCGATTTCATTTTGAGCCAATAGCAGTAAATGATTATTTTTTGCGTCAATGCCCGGTTTTTTGTCAGTGAGTTTTCTTGGAGCGATGTATACTTCCATGCCGATAATTGGCTTAATGCCAGCATGCCTGCATTCTTTGTAAAATTCAATCGCTCCATACATTACGCCATGGTCTGTCAATGCGATGGCATCCATGCGAAGTTCTTTCGCGCGCTTTACGAGATCAGGCACTTTTGAAAGTCCGTCAAGAAGTGAATAATGGCTATGGACATGCAGATGAATAAAACGGCTTGGCATATGCTTTAATAAAAAATATCAAGGATTAAAATTCTAATTTATACAGTCTGGATTTTTATTAGATGGATTAATGATTAGATGAAAAAATTTAGAGTTATTATTCCATTATAACTCCTTCATCACTCTTTGCCAAATTTTTATTAAAATATGATATAATATATGCATGACGATAAAAAAAATTATACTTAAAATTATTCTAACTAAAAATCGGATACGTTTTTTTATTATTTTACTTATTCTTTTCGTTCTTTTTTGGTTGATTGTTAACAGTTTGAATTTCAGCGTTAAAGACAGGCCAATGGAGTTTGGTGTAACTTTCAGTCACAAATACGCAAGTCAGACTCTTGGGCTTGATTGGCCGGAGGTTTATTGGGCAATCATTACGGAATTGGGAGTAAAAAAATTAAGGCTCGTCGCTCACTGGGATGAAATAGAGGCCGGCGATAATGAATACAATTTTAATGATCTTGATTGGATGATTGACGAGGCTGGAAAAATTGGAATAGAGGTTATTTTAGCGGTCGGACGGCGTACTCCGCGCTGGCCTGAATGTCACGATCCGCTCTGGATCAAAGATTTGACAAAACAAGATCAAGATTTGGCGTTGCTCAATATGCTTGAAAGGTCAATTAAGCACTTTAAGAAATATGACAATATTACTGCATGGCAAGTGGAAAATGAACCATTTTTAAAAATTTTTGGCAAGTGCCCAAAGCCTGATATTGAACTCATCAAAAAAGAGATTAAGCTGGTGAAGTCGCTTGATACGCGTCCAATCTTGATCACCGATTCTGGTGAGCTGTCTAATTGGCAAACTGCCGCGTCTTTGGCTGATATTTTCGGTACGACTATGTATAAAACGGTCTGGAATAAATTTTTTGGAGTATGGCGATATCCTTTGCCTCCTGTATTTTATTATCTAAAAGCAAAAAGAATAAACAAGCAATATGATTTGAGGAAGATAATAGTTTCCGAGCTCCAAGCAGAACCATGGTTTCCAGTGGATCAGGATATTACTTATGTCAGCCTTTATGATCAGTTTAATTCTTTTTCTCTGAAAGATTTTGAGAATAATTTAGAGTATGTCAAGGCTGCTGGATTCGGAGAGAGTTATCTTTGGGGGGTTGAATGGTGGTATTGGTTGGCGAAAGTTAAAGACAGGCCTGAATTTTGGCGGCAAGCGATTACTATTTGGCAAAAAGAATAAATTTGATATAATTTATTTCTAGCATGTTCATAAACAATTAATTTGAAATATATGCGTAAAAAGATACTTATTATTTAAGACGAACAGACGCTTGTCAAGGCGCTTGAGGCCGAATTAGAAGAAAAGAGTAACTTTAAAATATCGGTGGCGCTTGACGGAGAAGAAGGGCTTAGAAAGGCAAGAGAGTCCAAACCGGATTTGATTATTCTTGATCTGATACTGCCGAAGCTTGATGGTTTTAATGTGTTGCGGGAAATAAAAAAAGACAATGCCATTAAGCATATACCAGTAATCGTTTTGACAAACCTTTCTGATGTTACAGACAAGGCCATTGAGCTTGGCGCTGATAAGTGTCTTGTAAAATCAGATTATTCAATGAGCGACATTATGGAGAAAATTAAATCACAATTTAAATAGAGCATTTAATCATTAATAAGCAAATAGTAAAATATATGAACAAAAAAGTACTTATTATTGAAGACGAAACAGCCATTGCCGATGCTATGCAGCTTGGCTTGGATGAGGCTGGATATGCGGCCAGCGTGGCGTATGATGGCGAAGACGGATTAGTCCAAGCTACCAAACTCGCACCGGATTTAATACTGCTTGATCTGCTTTTACCGAAAAAAGACGGCATGGGAGTTTTGCAAGAACTGCGCAAAAATGATAAGACAAAGGACATTCCTGTCATGATTTTGTCTCAATTGTCAGATACTGCGAAAATCAGCGAAGGAGTGGCCTTAGGCGTTGTCGGCTATCTTGTCAAAGTTGATTATAGTTTATCTGAAGTCGTTGGCAAGATCAAAAATTTTTTTGAGCAATAGGCAACATGCGCGCGAATTGAGTTCGCTGTCAATCAAGCGAATGTGACTCGCTTTTTTTATTGATGACTTCATTTTCATGGTGTAGCGTGCAAGCACACCCGCTATCGCTATAACATGAGAGCCTGTGGTATAAGTATTACGCACACCAATCTACTTAAGTTTATCTTCGGGCTATGGTATAAAGGCTATTATGCACGCTTCGGGTGCGTGCGATCCCAGTTCAATTCTGGGTAGCCCGACCAATCAAGAATTTTTGACGCTCGGGCGGGCAAAAAGGAAGGGGGTTAAAAAGACACAGTGTGTCTTTTTAACGGGGAAGGAATTTTTGCCCGCCCTCGCTTTCCGCCGCCGCCGAATTTCGTATTTCGTTTTGCGAAATGCGCCGCCCAGAGAAAAAATGTTGTGCTTGCCCCG
>PEXX01000050.1 GCA_002778965.1 Candidatus Kuenenbacteria bacterium CG08_land_8_20_14_0_20_37_23
TGACGAAAACACTTTTGAGATTGGGGAGACTTACGCTACGATCAACTGGACGACAAGTAAACCGGGGACATCGCGCGTAATTTATGATACTTTTTCTCGTCAGGATATCAGTTATGAACACGGCCCTAATTATGGTTATATGTTTTCCACCAAAGAAGATGCCAGTTTGGTGATAGGACATTCGCTGGTTATTTATAATTTAATCCCGGACACCACTTATTATTTCCGGCCAATATCCCATAGTTCTCCTGAAAAAATAGGCGAAGAATTGTCGCTGACAACTCTTGGAAGAAGCGTTGAAGAGGTTGAGCAAGAGTTGCCGGCCGTGAATTTAAATGGTTCAAGAGCGATTGACGAAGAGAAAAATTTTTCATTGGACCACCCGGTTGCTTCAAACTCCAATCTTATCTTGGAACAAGCTGACGAACAAAGCGGCAGAACAAATTTGAAGGATTTTGCGATGATGGCGGAGTTACCCGCAACATTGGAATTAAATAGCACAGATTTTCCGATAAAAAGAGTAGCTGGAGCCGTTGTTGATAATTCTTGCAAACAAAAACAATGGTGGATGTTTGTTCTTGTTTTGTTCGGCTACTTGCTCACCCTTGGTTCATATTATAGATATTTAAGCAAGAAAAAATTTAAACATTGGATTTATTTTCCAATTATTTTAAGTATAGCGGTGATTTTATTGATTATAGCGCTGACGAGATGTTTAATATGAAAGAATGAAAAAATATATTGATTTTGATATGATATTTCAGAATTTGCCGAAAAGTGTTAGAATAAAGGTGTGGACAAAATATCTTGTAGAATTCTTACATTATTTGGTTGAGAAGTTTTTTGGTATTTGAGTTTATCTATGGCGCTAAACAACTATTTCGGGAAATATTTTATGCCGCAAAGCAAATACAAAAATAAACTTGAAAAAGATTTGGAAAAACTGTCATGGGAGTTTGTTTTGGATGCGGACAACATGGGAAAAGATGAGAATGAGATTTTTTTAGAGGAGAATTATGAGGACGATACGACTGATTTTACGAAAAAAAAGAAAGCAATTGACAAGAAGACCGAGAACATTCATAGGGATTTGAATATAGAGAGTCTTTACGGTAAACGCGATGATTTATTTTTGAATATAAATGAACTTAATAGAAATTCAAGCATAATTTTTGACGAAAAAAAGCTTCAGGCTAATAAAATTACTGAATGGACAAAAGCCCCGCGATTGAGAGAACCGCTTATTAAAAAAGCACTTTGCGGATTATTAAGGGTATTAGCATATCCAGGCGCGCTTTCTGTCAAAATCATATTCAGTTTATCCAAGAATTCATGGATTGCGGCAAAGAGCATAGGTTTATCAATCTATAGATTGGTTAAAATGATAGTTTCTTTCCCATGGCAGATTTTGTTGGCTTTGCGAGCATCTTTTATTTATCTTTTTGGAGATTTGAGTTGGATCAGTATAAACAAAACAGCGTTAGCAGATGTCATGCCAAATGAAGGCAATATTTTTCCTTACCGTCGTTTAAGAGCCATGGTGTTTTTTGTTTTTGTTGCTTTGGTTTTAGTTTTGCCGATACAGGGCTATGTATTATATAAAAAAAGTCAGGACACAAAAGGGCATGTAATGGGCGCATCGCTTGAGGGCATTGAACATATGAAACTCGCTAGTGCGCTTGGCTTGGATTATGATTTTAGCGGAGCCGGAGATAAATTTAGGTTGGCCGAAAATGATTTTTTGGAAGCGGAGAGAAGTTTTGGCGAGTTTCAAGACACAGCAAGCAGATTATCTTTTCTTATTCCGGAAGTAAAAAGCGGGCGTGAGCTCCTAGAGATTGCTAAAAAATCAGCGCAGATTGGCATTCATTTAAGCATGGTGGCAGATGCTCTCGGATTAATAGATATTGGGAATGTGAAACTGGAAACTGGAAAGGAGGAAAACGAATTGATTTTGGCCATTGATAAAAATCAATCAATAAAAGAACAAGAAACAGCAGGACAAGAAAACAACAATTTTAGCGCTATTGATCAAGAATTGAAGCTGGCGCTGGGCGAGGCAATGGAGATAAATGATATTTTGGGAGAAATTGATTTGTCCGACACCGATTTTGGAGAATATCAGGGAGAGTTTGAGAACATAAAAAAAGAATTTCCGCGGCTTATCGCGTTTTTGGACGAAAGTAAAAATATTTTCAAAATCATAACGTATTTTTTGGGGAGCGGCGAGCCAAGAAGATGGATGCTTGTTTTTGAGAATAATAGAGAACTGCGTCCAACAGGCGGGTTTATGGGCTCATATGCGATTCTTGATGTGAAGGATGGCAAAATTAAAAATATTGAAGTGCCTGGAGGAGGATTTTATGATTTAAAGGGATCAATGCAAGTCAAAGTTGACGCGCCATATCCATTTCATCTTTTTTCTCCAATATGGCAACCATGGAATGCAAATTGGTTTCCGAATTGGCCGGATTCAGCAAGAAAAATAGCGTGGTTTTACGAAAATTCAGGTGGAGCGACGATTGACGGGGTGATTGCTTTCACTCCGAAAGTACTTGAAGATTTGCTCGCGTTGACTGGAGAGATTGTGATGCCAGAATATGAAACAGCGGTCAATAGTGAAAATTTTGTGCGTATGGCGCAGATGGAGGTGGAGATTGAATATGACAAAGAAGAAAACAAACCAAAGAAATTTATCGGAGATCTTTTACCAAAGGTGATTGATCGCATATTTAGCTTGAAGGACGATAGAATGTTGGAAATATTTGAAGTAATTGGCGATGCATTCATGGAAAAACATTTGTTGGTATATTTTTATGACAATCAATATCAGGAGCTTGCTCGCAAGCTATCTTTTGCCGGCGAGATTAAGGAGACTTCGTCTGATTATTTGAGCGTAGTGCACACTAATATTGCCGGCGGCAAGACTGATATGGTCATGATGACGAATATTAATCATAAGATAGAGATTATGGAAGACGGATCATTGCTTAGCGAAGTAATCATCAGTAAAAAACATAATGGATCGCGAGATGATATATTTGAAGGCCAGCGGAATATAGATTATCTGCGTGTTTATGTGCCGCTAGGAGCCGAACTGCTTGAAGCGAGCGGGTTTGACAAAATACCGAAAGATCGTATTTTTCAGATAGCCGCTGTTGATGACAACATAGCCGCTGATAACGATTTGTCCAGAATTGAAACTAATTTAAGAATTGATGGGAAAAGCGGGACGCGCGTAACTGACGAATTTGGTAAAACGGTTTTTGGTAATTGGATGATTGTCGGCCCGGGAGAAGAAAAAAGCGCTAAAGTAAAGTATCTTTTGCCTTTTAAGTTTGCAGAGATTAATAATAAACCGCAAAAACTTGGATTTTTAGGGCTGGTTAGACAGTATTTTTTTGGAAAACAAAAAGAAGAGGTAAAAAATTTTATGGCGCGAGAGAAATATGTTTACAGCCTATTAGCCCAAAAGCAGGCTGGAACTGAAAATGACAAAATTAAGAGCGAAATAGTGGCAAGTCCGTATTGGGAAATCGCCAATTATTTGCCGAAAACTGGCGAGATTATTTTTTCAGAGAATGGTTTTACTTATGCAAGCGAGCTTAGAACAGACAGATATTATGGGGTTGAGGTAGTTAGGAAACAGTAAAAAGGCAAGAAATAAAATTATAAAGTTGGGAAGTTATTTAATTTTAGGAAGTTGAATAAAATTGATAAATAGGGTGTTTTATTAACGCCTTTTTTATTTTGGCTAATCTTAGTATAATGTTATATTTTATAATGTTTTTGACATCAGACAGCTTGACAAGTTTTCAAATGTATGCTATTATCATATGATATTTAAAATTGTGGATAAGTATGGCTATTTTATAAAAACAGTAATTAAAGATGACTGCTTTTACAAAATAGCTATAAGCCCAAGCATTGGCGATGATGAATATTTCTTCATACATTGCCTTGCTTGGTCGGCTATTTGACACTGTAGTTAAGCTTGAAAATTTGGAGGTTAGGCGTTATCTTGACTTGGTTTTTATCCGGTTCCGACTGGATAATCCCATTTATTTAACGTCAATGAATAAAACAGTTTTGCTGTATTTATTCTCTTACCATGCTTTTACATGGTTATTTTCTCTGATTCAGCGGAGAACATAACCTCCAATTTTTCCAGCAAAAACTCGCACAAAAATCCGACCGCTTGCGGCCGGATTTTTAAATTGCGTTTAAATACGAAATTTGAATTTTTCTGTATTTTTGGTAAGCTAAATGCATATGAAAATCGTTATTTTCGCTGGAGGAATCGGCACAAGATTGTGGCCATTATCGCGGAAAAATTCACCAAAACAGTTTTATAAAATTTTTGACGGCAAATCAACCCTTGAGCTTGCTTTTGAGCGTCTGCGTAATTTTGGCGTGGAAAATATTTATGCGCAGACAATTCAAAAATTTTCAAGCATCATCGCGCAACAACTGCCTGACTTGCCTTGCGAAAATATTTTTATTGAACCGGCTATGAGAAACGTTGGCCCCGCAGTGGCGCTTGCAGCGCAAAAATTGAAGGCGCTTGATTATTCAGGGCCAATCGCCATCATTTGGGCAGATCATATTATGAAGCGGCCGGAAGAGTTTACGGAGAAGCTGGAAATAGCGGAAAGGCTGATAGAAAAAAATTTTAACAGATTTATTTTTTTAGCTGAACAACCGCGTTTCGCCAATAATAATCTTGGCTGGATACGCATTGGAAGCAGAATAGGCGAGACTGATTGCGTTGATCTTTTTGAGTTCAAGGGATGGAAATACAAGCCCGATCAGGTGAAATGCAATCAGATGTTTAAATCAGGAGAATATTTTTGGAACCCTGGCTATTTTGTCAGTTCAATTGATTTTATTCTTAGTCAATATAAAAAATTGGCTCCGCGGATTTTCACGGCAACGCTTGCTGTCGCAAGGAGCAAAGACAGCCGAAAATCCGCTGATATTTATTCAAACCTTGAAAAAGAATCATTTGACAGGTGCTTGATTGAAAAAACAGATTTTAAAGACGCAATCGTCCTGAAAACTGATATGGGCTGGAGCGATCCAGGCACTTTGTATGCGCTGAAAGAAGCTCTGCAAAAAAGCTTTGAAGAGAATGTTGAGATTGGAAAAGTTTTCAATTATAGTTCCAAAGATTCTCTGATTTATAATTTGGAAAATAAAAAATTGGTTGCCACTGTTGGGCTTGATGGAATGATTGTAGTTAATACGGAAAACGCCATAATTGTTACTCGTAAAGATAAAGTCAAAGAGATAACTGGACTAGTTGAGCAATTGGAAAGATTCGGCTATGGGGAATATTTATAAACTGATTATTATACCCGTTGCGTAATAATTTTTTATGCAGCAATTTGAAATTTTGGCTGTAAATTATTCATATTAAAGGAATTTCGCGATTATGCGCTTAAGCAATATTTATTATAAACAGGAACTAGCGAATCATAAAACGCGATTGTCACGCAAGTTTTTTGGAATTTTAGTAGTGTTTGTTCTAGTAATAGGATTTATCTTAAGCGTCTGGTTTGTCTTTGCGATTACTGTTCCGCAAAAACTTGAGCATGGAACCGGCTTTACTATTATTAAGGGAGAGGGGGTTAATCAGATAAGCCGCAATTTGAAAGATCGGGGAATTATAAAAAACAGTCTAATGTTTGAAGTTTATGCTTATTTGAAAGGCGTTGAGCGTTGTTTTCAGGCCGCGGAATATAGTTTGCCTGAAATTTTAAATGTCAAGAGACTTGTTGAAATTCTTACCACAGGACAGAGAGCCGATGAGTGGGACCTGATAGTGATTGAAGGCTGGAGCGCAAAAAATATTGATTCGAAATTGAAAGATTTAGGCAGATTTCAAGCAGGAGAATTATTGCGGATGATTGAAGTGATATCCGATAAGACAAGCAGTTTGGCTGGCGGGCAATATGGATTTTTATCAGATAAGCCGGAAAAGGCCGGCTTGGAAGGCTATCTTTTCCCTGATACTTACAGATTTTTTGCCAACGCGACCGCAGAAGACGTGATTGTGAAAATGCTTGATAATTTTGATCGCAAGTTGACGCAAGAGATGAGAGATGAAATCGCGCGCCAGGATAAAACCATTTTTAACGTGGTGATTATGGCCTCAATTATTGAGCGCGAAGTCAGAACTGAAAATGATCGGCCAATTGTCGCTGAGATTTTCTGGAAGCGCCTTGATAGCGGCATGGCTCTTGAGGCTGATTCTACTATTAATTATATCTCCGGGAAAAATACGCCGTCCGCTTCCTATGAAGATCTGCAGATTGACTCACTTTATAATACTTACAAATATCCCGGTTTGCCGCCGGGGCCAATCAGCAATCCTGGCATTGAAGCGATCAAGGCCGCGATCTATCCGCAGGAATCGGATTATTGGTTTTTTTTGACTGACAGCAAAGGCAACGTGCATTATGCCAACGATTTTGAAGAACACATTAGGAACAAGAATGAATATTTGTAAAATGGGAGATATGGGAGACAGATGTTGAAAATCCAAGCAAATCATAAGCCGGATTCTGTTCTATTTTGCGCCGTAGCGCGATAGTGTGGTCATCTATCTTAGCGAGCTGTCTTTGAGCTCTTGCACCAGGCAGGGTTTTCCGCATTTCTATGTCGCCATAGAGATGTGTGGGCTTTTACCCTCTTGAGACAAAAGCTCAAGATTCCGCATTTTACAACGGAACGCATTTTCACCCTTACCCTTCACGTATTTTTCTTCTTGATAATTGAGATTCTGTAAAACAAAAAAGAAAAATATGTGAAGGGCGGTATATTTTCTGTGGCACTTTCCCTGGGTTTTAAAGTTGTCCGATAAAAAATTACGATCGTATATCTTTTATCGTACTTCTTATACTCGGTCGCTTTTACGACTGCCATGACTCCGATTTTGGATCGGAGGGTGTCCGGACTTTCCTCCCCTCGCATAGTCTCTGCTATCCAATATTTTTTACTGGTTGAATCATTTATTTGACTGAAGAAGCGAAGACTATGCGAGGGGCAACCACTTGATTTGCTTGGATTATTAGTATAATATTAAAAATATTATATTTTGTCAATTTTCTATTTTTTTTCTATGAAAAAATCAGAAATTATATTTTCCATAATTCTTGTTCCGTTGGATTACGCGCTTTTAGTGCTAGCAGGCATTTCGGCATATTTCACGCGTTATTCTCAAATCTATGAAGAAAATATCCGCGAAGTGGTTTTTAGCTTGCCGTTTGGAAATTATCTTAAATATGTTTATGGTTTTGCTTTTTTGTGGATAATAATTTTTGCTATCTCCGGACTTTTTTCCATGCGTCCCGCGAAAAGTATGTTTGGCGTGTTAAATAAAATTTTTTTGGCTTGTTCTACGGGAGCTTTGGCTGTAATTGTCGTCTTCTTTTTTTCACGCGAGCTCTTTTCATCGCGCTTTATCGTTTTAGCGGCGTGGGTTTTGAGTATTTTTTATACATTTATCGCGCATTTGCTTCTTCGTTATCTGCAAAAAGCTGCTTATAAAAAAGGTATTGGCGTGCACCGCATTGCGCTGATTGGCACTGACAAAACTAGCAACGAGCTTGCTCTTGCTTTTGCGAGCCAAACCAAGCTTGGCTATAAAATAGTTTGCCAGTCAGCAGGTTTTGATCGCGGGCTTGAAGCGCAAGTGAGAGAATTAAATGAAAAAAATCTGCTTGATGAAATAATTCAAACTGATTCAAACCTATCTCGCGAAGAAGTCATTAAATTGATTGATTTAGCTAATGAATATCATCTTGATTTCAAATACGCGGCAGACTTGCTCGGTGCTCATCGCACGAATATTGATGTAAAAACTATTATTGGAATTCCTATCATTGAAATTAAAAAGACCCCGCTTGACGGATGGGGCAGGGTAATAAAGAGAATTTTTGATATTTTTGGATCAATTTTGGCAATGATTGTTTTAGCGCCATTATTTCTTGTTTTGCCTATAATCATCAGCATTGACTCGCCAGGGCCGGTTATTTACAAAACAAATAGAGTTGGCGCGACTGGAAAAAAATTTTATCTTTATAAATGGCGTTCAATGGTAGATGGCGCGGAAAAGATGAAAAAAGAGTTGATGGATAGCAATGAACGAGCTGGAGGGCCTTTGTTTAAAATGGTTAATGACCCGAGAATCACCAGAGTAGGCAAATTTTTGCGCCGCACAAGTCTTGACGAAATTCCAAATTTTTGGAATGTGTTATTTGGCAATATGAGTCTTGTCGGTCCGCGGCCGCATGAGCCAGCCGAGGTTGAAAAATATGAAAAGCATCACAAAAAATTGTTGGATATTAAGCCTGGGATTACTGGCATGGCGCAGATTTCTGGCAGATCAACGCTTGATTTTGACGAAGAAGCGAAGCTGGATACTTTATATATTGAAACATGGAGCATAAAGCTGGATATTATTATTTTATTTAAAACGCCATTGGCTGTTTTATTTTCAAAGACAGCAGCGTAAGAGCTGGTTGGACAGAGAAGGCATTATCATATCTGCTTACCAATTTTTATCTAAATGTTATTTTTAAAATAAGATGACTTATCGCACGAAATATCGTTTGCTTGAAATTTTTCCGGCCGCTATGGTATGGGCTACTTTTATATTGATAATATTGTTGTCATTTTTTCGGCCAATCTGGGCAATTTATATTGTGATTGTTTTTGATTTTATTTGGATGTTGCGCATTGTTTATTTTGTTATCTATGTTTTTATTTCATGCAAACGTTACGTCCAAGCCATTAAAGTGAACTGGCTTGAGAGGCTTAAAAAAATGCAAGGCTATGAAGATATATATCATTTTGTTTTGCTGCCAACCTATCTTGAGCCCAAGGAGGTTATTTATGGAACAATGGATGGTTTAGCAAAATCAAAATACGATACGAAGAAAATTATTGTGATTTGGACGCGCGAAGAAAGGGGAGAAACCAGTGAGTATAAAAAATGGGCGGAAGATTTAAAGGAAAAATACAAGGATATTTTTTTTGCTTTAGAATTTTATATTCATCCTTTTCCGCAGGCAAATGAATTGCCAGCCAAGGGATCCAACGCTCGCTGGGCTGCCAAAAAAGCGCAAAAAGAAATTTTAGATGTCAACCATATTGCCTATAATAAAGTCATTCTATCTTCGTTTGACAGTGATACTATTCCGCATCCATATTTTTTTGCCTGCTTGAGTTGCATATATTTAGATCAGAAAAATCCAGTGCAGACAGCGTATCAGCCAATAGCGCTGTATATCAATAATATTTGGGACGCGCCTTCTTTTAGCAGGGTTGTTTCAAATTCAACCACCTTTTGGCTGATGGCAGAGCTTAGCCGGCCGGATCGTTTAATGACATGTTTTTCTCATAGTATGAGCTTTGAAGCGTTGGTCTCGGTTGATTTTTGGGATACAACTTGCGTTGTGGAGGATTCAAAAATTTTTTTGCAATGCTTCTATTATTATGAAGGAGATTTTACAACAGTACCAATCTACATTCCTGTATCTATGGATACAGTCTTGGGCGATAATATTTGGGAGACAATTAAATACCAATACAAACAAATGCGCCGTTGGGCTTCAACTATTGAGCATTTTCCTTATGAAGTATTTAATTATTTTAGGCATAGAGAGATAAGCGCCTGGAAAAAAATCAGATTTTTATTTCTTAGACTTGAGGGCGTGTATTCATGGGCCACGGCCCCGATTATTATCACCATACTTGGCTGGCTGCCTTTGCGCGTGGCGTCGCATATGAATATGACGCAAGTATTAGTGCAAAAAGCGCCATTTATTTTGGAGAAATTAATG
The DNA here is from genome assembly GCA_002778965.1 of Candidatus Kuenenbacteria bacterium CG08_land_8_20_14_0_20_37_23. Lineage (GTDB taxonomy): Bacteria > Patescibacteriota > Patescibacteriia > UBA2196 > GWA2-42-15. Next base: position 9,849 of record PEXX01000050.1, read on the forward strand.
ACTTTTTCTATGCTTGGTATGTTGGTTTGCGCGTTTTTGGGGTTGACTTTTATGCCAAAAAAACCGTGTTGTAAGCGCGGTTTTTGGCGCTGGCCAATGATCGCGCTGCAGTGGTTATTGGTGCCCATTACGATGGTAGTTTTTGGATCTATACCAGCGATTGAAGCGCAGACAAGACTGGCTTTGGGTAAATATTTAGGGTTTGACGTTACCAAGAAAAGCAGGAGATAAATAAACGGCCATATATCCATTGATAAAACTTGGAGCATCCATTTCTTTTTTGTCTTGAGGCTGTAATTTTAATATTTCAAGAAAAGTTTCCCCCCCGCATTTTACAAGGAGTTTTTTGTTTTCCACGAAAAATTTGCCGGAAGCGATATTTTTTTTTGTCATAATATTGCCATGAATGGCAACTTGCAATAGTTTAATTATATTTTCTTGCTCTATTATTTTTACGCCTGACGGTTCTTCTTTTCGGCCGGGGCTAATTTTCTTTTTTGGTTGATTGCTTTGGTGTTTTGTTGCTTTGATGAATATTCCAGGCCATTTTATGTATGCTCTCCACTGGTTATATATTTCTCCAGATGTTTTATCACAGTTTATAAGCCCATCTTCTTTTCTTATCATTTGTGTATAGGTAGCTTTTTTATGATTTTGTTTTTTAGATTTGATTTTGTCGGCAATATATTCTGGCATTATTTTAATTAACAGACCAGCTCCTATTTTGGCCAATTTTTCAGATAATGTTATAAATGTGTCTTCATTGTTTATTATTAATTTTTTATTTTTAATTATTTTCCCATGATCCATTTTTCCATCCATTTTTATAATTGTTACTCCGGTTTCCATATCTCCATTAAGGAGCGCGGTTTGAATAGGGGATGGTCCCCTGTATTTTGGCAAAAGCGAAGGGTGGATATTAAGAGCGCCAAATTTTGGCATGGCTAGGATTTTTTTTGAAATTATTTGGCCATAATCAGCCGTTATAAAAATATCGGCTGCTGGCAGAATATCATTTTTGAATATTTTTAAGTTTTCTGGTTGAAAAACCGGAATTTTATTTTTTTCCGCCAAAATTTTGACAAGCGGGGGAGTGAGAATTTTTTTTCTGCCAATAGGCTGATCAGGTTTGGTAACAACGCCCAAGATAGAAAGTTTAGCCTCAACTAGTTTGTTTAAAATAACAGCGGCAAAATCCGCTGTGCCGAAAAATATTATTTTCGTATGTGCTTGATCCATTTATTTTAAAATTCTATCAATAAATAAAACGCCATCCAAATGGTCTATTTCGTGTTGCAAAATTCTGGCCGGCATTTTGTCAAATTTTTGTCTTATCTTTTCTCCTTGCTTGTTTAAATATTCCACCAATATTTTTCTGTGTCTTTTAACTTTGCCAAAAATTCCAGGAATTGATAGACACCCTTCTTCCATGGTACTTGTTAGCAATGATTTTTTTAGTATTTTCGGATTGATAAATATTTCAATTTTATCGCCATTTACGCTGCTTGACGTTGCAAGCGTATTGACAGCTATGACTCTTATCAAACGTCCGACTTGTGGCGCAGCCAAGCCAATGCCGTCGGACGCGCGCATTGTTTTTTCTAAGTTTTTAAAAAAATTTTGCATTTCACAAGAAATAATTTTGTCAATTACAATTTCCTCTGATTTTTGGCGCAGAGTTTTCTCGTTATTGTGGATAGTTAGAATCTTTAAAATGGGCATATTAATCCGAGAGTGTTTTCGCATCAACATCAATCAACCAGTCATTCGGTACATATTTGACCAAAGAGTTGAAGTTCTCAAGTTTTTCTAATTTTAAAATTATGTTAAATTTATATTTACCTCTGATTTTCTTGCGTGTAATAGGCATTGGAGAGCTCAAGCTTATTTTTTTGTTGTTTGCCAAAATTGTTTTTATTTTTGAATATACTTTATTGGCATTGTCCGCGGCTTTCTTTTCCGACTTATTAAGAATGCTTAATTTTATCAAACTAACAAACGGCGGGTAGCCAAAATTTTTTCTTAAGTTAAGTTCTTCACTATAAAATATCTTTGGATTTTTCTGGTAGATTGATTTTATAATAAAATTATTAGGAGTGAAAGTTTGGATAATAACTTTAGTATTTTCATGAGTTGAAGTCAAAATTTTGGTCAGTAAAGCATAAGCTATCGCATTGGTATTAAATTCGCTATGTTGCCACAATTGGTCCGCATTGATTATGGCAATCAGGCCTGTTTTTTGCCAGTCTATTTTATCCAAAGCAAATTCAGTACCCAAAATAACTGATGATTCGCAACTGCCGATTGGCAACTTTTGGACTGTTTTATCAATTTTAGTAATTTTTATGTCAGGCAAAATTTTTTTTAGATTTTTTTCAATTTTTTCTATGCCAAGACCGCTTGATTTGAAATTCGGTCCTTGGCATTTTGGGCAAAAAGGCGGCAGTTCATTCTTATTATTACAGTGGTAACAAATTAATTTGTCATTTTTGTATTTTATCAAAGGCATGCCGCACTCCGTGCAGATAAATGTGTAGTGGCAGTCTTTGCAGATAGTATTGGTTGATTCGCCTTTTTTATTAATAAACAAAAAAGTTTGTTTTTTATTTTGAATAGTTTTCTTAATTTCCACTTCTAATTTTTCGCTAATAAATGAATAGTTTTTTTTTGTGAGTTCATTGTTCAGGTCTTGAATAATAATATTTTTTTGTGTTTTTGCGCTTATCGACTCCTCTTTGCCTTGTCGTGGTAAATTGTGTTTTTGTGATTTATAGTAGTTCTCCATTGATGGCGTCTGGCTGGATAAAACGACTTTGCCACCGGCAATGTCAACTAATTTTTGAGCTGCGAGTCTTACATCATATCTTGGATTCATATCATATTGCTTGTGATTTATAGAATCTTCCTCGTCTATAATTATCGTTTCCAGTTGCGTGAATGGATAAAAGATTGCCGAACGTGTGCCAATAAAAATTTTGGCATTGCCGGATAAACATTCATTCCATAGTTTTAGCTTTTCCGGTTGTTTTAGCTTGCCGTGTATTTGGCTGTATTGTCTTGATTGGAGTCTAATATTTTCAGCCATGGTATAAATCTGATAAACCCTTGGCACAATGATTAAGAGTTGTTTTTTATTTTTTTGGGCCAGCCTTTGATAATATTTATTTCTCTCCCCATAATTTTTCCACCAAAAATATGCCAATTTTATTTTTTTTATTTTTTTATCTGTTAGCCGTTCTTTTAGGCCGCGGTCAGTTTGTTTTTTTATTTCGCGCATTTTCGTGTCGCTTGGCAGATTATGACGCACGAATAGAGAAGCTGAAATGAAGCAATATTTAGCGAGTTCTAAAAATAACTTGATTTGATTTTCAGTAAACAGCGCTTCAAAGGAAACTAATCCAATGATGCTTTTAAGATATTGCGGATTGAGATTTACTTTTTCTGAATTCAGATTAATTTTAGATACTACGCCAGCGGCAATTGAATTGCGCAAGGGGATTTTTACCAATTGTCCGACTTTGATTTTATGCGCCAAATCAGCAGGCACTTTGTAAGTCAGAACCGACAACTGTCTTGGCATTTTTTTGGTTGGAATTACGTCAATTAGCATATTGTAAATAAAGTTTACAGCTATTTGACGATTTTAACTGTTTCGCCGTCGTCATGCAAGGCAAGTACTTTATTACTGACACGAATTACGTTTTTGAATTTGTAGCCCAGTCCCAAGAAAATTTCTTCAGAATCAAATGGCCTTTTGAGTCCATCGGAGATGACATAGACCGTAGGACTATTTTCTCCGACAACAAGTTCACCATCTCTAAGTATAACAGCGCTTCCTGTATCGTATTTTTCCAGTTCTTCTGGTAAAACCGGAGTAATTTTTTTTGAACTGTAGTAAATTTTTAGTATTTCTCTGGCTATAATAGGTTGTTTGACGCCATTGGCGACATAATATACGCCGCCTGTGGTTTTGTCTTGAAGCAAGGCGCCGGTGGGATAAGCATTTTTAGCTGTGATAGCTGTGCCTATTTTGTATGGGAAAATATCTTTGCTGGCAACGGAGATTATTTCTTCAGGGTTAAAGCCTAATAGCCGGAAAGTTTCTTGCGAATCAATTGGCCGCAGAGTATCATCATCAAGCAAGTATATGCCACCCGTCGGAATCTGAAGCAATGAGTAGTTTGGATGTTCAATTGGAGAGCCAGTTGGATATTTGTCTAGATCGGCTGGAGTGGCGGGCAGGACAAGATCAAAAGATGGATATCTGGAAAGATAAGCTGATTTTGAACGAAAAGGATGTTTTACGTTGTTTTTGATAAGCCAAATTCCGCCATCCTCCGTGTTTTGCAGTAGCGATCCGTTAAAGTAAGATATTGAAAACCATTTTTGCCAAATATTAAAAAGGTTTTCATTGCCATGCAGATGGGGTGTGTAAATATAGAGGCTGCGAGTAGCATGGTTTTTTATGACTATTTTAGTATTATCAATAGTATATGTTTCGCCAATTTGATATTTGAATTCGCTTGGATTGTCAAAATAGTAGCGCGTGCCGCCTGTTCCCCAATCTACTTGATTTGAAAAACCTTTGTATTTTTGTACTTTTAAGTCTGTTTTTTTACAGTCATCGCATATTCCATAGCCAGTTGCCCAATCATATTGATCCTTGTCTGGATGATCATCCAGCACCAAACTTTGTTCTTTTTGCAAAAGCGCTAAGATGTATTGAGGATTTATTTTATGCGTTCTTGCAGAATCATAGATTATTTGCGATGCTGTTATTTTTATGTTTGGATCAACGTAAGACGCTAAATTGCTGTTTTTGCTGGTTAGAAAAGATTGTATTTGCTCCATATTCATACTTTGATAATTTGTCAGTTCATGATCTGAAATTATGAAATTAGGATCAAATCCGGCTAGCGTTTGCAATGAAGAATATATGAAAATTAGAAAAATTACAATTAGATTTAAAAATATTTTGTATTTCATAAATGCGTCTATTTTTTAATTTTTATTGGCAGTTTTATTATATCAGATTTTTTAAAAATAAGAAGTGCAGTAGTTTTATGTTGCCAGTAATAGATAATAAATGTTAATATGTTAATGGATTAATTGGCATACGCAAAATTTGTTTTTATGATTTTTGTGTTATTGGCGTAGCTTTGGATATTAATTGTGATTTTATGGTTTCTATTATTATCACCTCTAAAAATGAGGGAAAATCCATTGGTCAAGCGATTCATGCTTTTTTAAAGCAGGATTTTCATCAGCATACTTTTGAAATAATCGTTGTTGCTCCTGACGAAGAGACTCTGCAGGGTGCGCAAGCGCTTGGTTCTGATTTGGTGACAACTATAAAAGACACTGGAGTTGGCAAAGTTCAAGCGCTTAATCTGGCGATCAGCAGAGCCAATGGAAATATTTTGATCTTTTCAGACGGCGATGTGGTTGTTGGCAATTTAGCGGTGGCCGCGTTGCTGGCCAAATTAGAGACTGGCGTTGTGAGTGGGCGCCCAATAGCAGAGAAAAATAGCGTTAATAAATATATTTTTTGGCAAAATTGTCTTTTTGACAGCGCGCATAAGATGCGCTTGCGCAGAAGCGCGGAGAACAAGTTTATAACGCTGTCAGGATATCTTTTCGCATGCAAGAAAGAGTTGCTGCGCGGATTTGTTTTTCCGCAAGATATTTTGACAGAAGATGAATACTTGTCATACTATCTTTTTAATCGCAGCATCAGGATAGCTTATGCTCCGCTAGCTAAAGTTTTTGTTAAAGCGCCTAAAAATTATTCCGATTGGTTAAAGCAAAAAGTAAGAACGCTTGGCGGCTCGTATCAGATTCCTGTCGGTTGGAAAAAAAATATCGCTATGCGATCGTTTAGCAAGGAAAGCGCGCATGTTTTTTCTTTGCTCTCAAATTATGGCAAAAATTTCAGGCAACAGTACTGGCTGCAACTGTTATTTTTTGCGCGGCTGTACGCGTGGATAAAGGCTTTTTTTTTAGTTAAAATTTTAGAAAAAAACAGCAGGTCTTTGTGGATAAGAGTTATCAGCACAAAATAATAATTTTATGCTATTTATAAAATTAGCCAATGTTAGCTAATTTTTTAATATTGACAAAATAAATAGATTATATTAGTATGTCTAGCATTGCTTGTGATTTATTTTAAAATATATGGATAACAATCAATTATATTTAACTGCGGAAGGTTTAGAAAAACTTAAAAAGGAACTTGATTTTTTGATACACACAAAAAGAAAAGAAGTTGCTAATCGCATTGAATCAGCTAAAGAACTTGGAGATTTAAGCGAAAACGCCGAATATTCTGATGCCAAAGACGAGCAAGCATTTTTGGAAGGCAGAATTTCAGAATTAGCAAATGTGGTGCGCCATGCTGTTATTATTAAAAATTCCAGCGCTAAAAAATATTTTGTTGATATTGGTTCTATTGTTGAAGCCAAAAATGAGAAAAACGATATTAAGACTTACAAGATTGTTGGCAGGCAAGAGGCTGATCCGGGCGTTGGTTTTATTTCTAATGAATCTCCAATCGGCAGAGCATTTCTTGGGAAAAGAGTTGGCGACACAGTGGAATTTCAAGCGCCAAAAGGCAGTGTTAAATTTGTTGTGGCCAGTATCAAGTAGCAAAATTTTCCTCTTGCGTATAAATATGCTATAATTAAAATATGCGACGAGAGGAGCAAAATTTAATCAGCGGACAAATACCGGAGTGGAAGATGAAACTGTCGTATTTTTACGTTAACAATAAAACTCTAATGAAGCGGGGTTTTGTTTTTTTGTTCTTTCTTTTGGATGTAATCATTGTTTTTCTTTTTGGGAGAATATTTCTCAATTATCAAGCATTGTCCGAAGCCAATGACACGCAAATGCGATTGATGTCTGTCAACTTAATCAACCATGAGATAGTTAAACTGATGATTGAACCAGACCCACTAATAATAGGCAATACATATTCAATAAAGACGAAGGATCAATACTATGATTTATTGGCGCTTGCGCAAAATAGCAGTAAAAATTGGGCTATAGTTGAGATAGGGTATACTTTTATTGTAAATAAGAAGGAGCTTGGCAGCAGAAGTACTTTTATTTTGCCAAATAGCAGCAAATATTTGACAGCATTTAATGTTCTTGGCGGCCAAGACGCCGAGTGTAAAATTTTATATACAAACTGGAAAAGAACTACGGATTATACGTTGCTTAGCTATAAAGACAGCATCAAGTCGTCTGGCGCGAATTACGCTTATTCTAGTTCTAATTCTTTGGGCGGGCAAGCCGCATTCACGCTAATCAATGAAAGCCCCTATGGTTTCTGGGAAGTAGGATTTGAGATAGTTCTCTTTAATCGGTATCAAGAGCCGATAGGGATCAATTATTTATCTGTGGATAAGTTGATGGCGCGTGAGACAAGAGATATTAAATTTGGATGGATAAACGGTCCAAGCGCGCCTGTCGCCAAAATAGAAGTTTATCCGGAAATCAATTTTTTAAACAGCGATGACATTATGAAAATAGATGCGCCGATTGGCTCTCCACCGGGGAGAGATAATTGATTTTAAAGGCAATAACCAAACGAGCCCTAACTCGTTTTATTATTATTTTAGATATAAAATTTCGCGCTTCGCTATATTAATATGAATATTGCAAGTTATTCAATTAATTTAAAGAAGTTTGATTTTATGCTTTTTGCTCCTGTTTTGCTACTGGTTATTTTCGGGCTTTCATCTATTTACAGTATGACGTTGAATGTGGAAAATCCTGATCTGACTTTGTTCAACAAGCAAATTATTTTCGCGATAATTGGATTCGTACTTTTGTTTTTTTTTAGTTTTTTTGACTATCGCTTTTGGAAGAATTATACTGTTTTTTTATACTTGTCCGCGAATATTTTTTTGGCGGCTGTTTTATTTTTCGGACAAACAATCAGAGGAACTAGCGGATGGTTTAATTTTTGGGGAATTAGTTTCCAGCCGGTTGAATTTGCAAAATTCAGTTTAGTTATAGCTTTAGCGCATTTTTATAATCTGAAATATAAAAAATTGGGTTTGACCAGTTTATTTTTTTTTAGCGGATTGATTGCCATATTACCGATTGCGCTCACAATTTTTCAGCCAGATTTCGGATCGGCTTTTATTTTAATTATTATTTGGTTCGGTTTTTTTATTCTTTTTGGTATCAAAAAAAAGCAGTTTTTATATTTTTTGGCATTAATTGCGACGGTCGCGCTCATTCTTTGGAATTTTATTTTATTTGATTATCAGCAGAATAGAATTTTGGTTTTTGTTGATCCGGGGCGTGATCCTTTGGGTAGTGGATATAATGTCCGCCAATCAATTATCGCGGTCGGATCTGGAAAATTTACTGGCCGAGGTTTGGGGCTGGGGACGCAAAGCCAATTGCGTTTTTTGCCCGAAATAGCCACTGATTTCATTTACGCCAATATTTCAGAAAGTCTTGGTTTTTGCGGTGCGGCCATGGTGGTTGTTTTTTTTACTTATTTTTTCGCAAAGCTATTATTAATAATCAAAAAGGCAAAAGATGATTTTGGGGCATATTTGGTTTATGGTTTTTTGATAATATTTTTTTCGCAAACAGTCATTAATATCGGCATGAATATCGGACTTTTTCCAGTGGCTGGATTGCCATTGCCGCTGGTAAGTTATGGCGGTTCGTTTCTAGTGGTGTGCCTTGTCGGCATAGGCATTGTTGAAAGCGTAAGCATAAGCGAGAAGCAGTAAGCGACAAATCTAATGCAATGTCAAGGCGCATAGAAGCATATTAAATTTGACATTTGTTTTATTGTTATTTATACTAAAAGTAATGCAAAAATAAAAATATGCCGTCAATTATAAATATATTAAAGAAGGAAATAATTATTTATTGCCCGCTTTGCAATGGGAGTTACAGTCCTAGAGACATTGCCACCATTGAACAGACAGGCAACGTCGCGCTGATTCACAGTAAGTGCCCAAAATGCGCTGGTTCTGTTTTATCTCTTTTATACAAGGATTTGTTGGGTATTACTCTTCTTGGAATGGCGACTGATATGGACTTTAATGATGCGCTAAGATTGAAAGATGCTGACTATATCAACGAAGATGATGTTTTGGAAATTTATCAAATGTTAAATCCAGTTGATTTAAATAACAGGGCAGAATCAATAAAACCAATTGGACAGAGTTGGAATTTATAAACAATACCGCGATTATATATATGTCAAATATCAAATTACAGGCGCGATTAAGAAATAGAGTAGGCAAAAAGGGCAGGGCATTTTTGGATTTTAAAAATATTCCAGCTGTCATTTACGGGCCTAAATCAAAAAATAGGAATTTAGAAATTGGGCGCGCGGAGTTTAATAGGGCATTGGAAATCTCCGGGCAGTCAAGTCTGGTTGATGTGTATATTGGCGAAGAAAATCCGGTCAAGGCGATTATCAATGATGTAGCCAGGGATCCTTTGAGCGGCAATGTCATTCACGCGGATTTTTATGAGTTAGATATGAATAAAAAGTTGAAAATTGACGTGGAACTCAATTTTATTGGTGAATCTCCGGCTGTTAAGGAGAAAGGGGCTGAACTTATAAAAAATTTGGACAGGATTGAAGTGGAGTGTTTGCCAAAAGATCTAGTTCCTGAAATTGACGTTGATATTTCGTCGCTGCAAGAGATTGGCGATCATATTTTTACCAAAGATATTATTTTGCCGACAGGTCTTGAGTTTGTTACACATCCTGGGTTGGCGGTAGCCAGCGTTGAGGAGATTAAAGAAGAAATTATTATGGAGCCTCAAGCGGCAGTTGCCGGGCAGACAAGCGAAGATAAGAAAAAGGATGAAGATGGCGATGGCGTGGAACAAAACAAAGTCAAAACAGATGAAGATAAAAATAAAGGAAAAGAATAATACAGGACTTTCGTGTTTGGATGCGGTTTGGGGCAGAACCAAGTAATGAGCGAGCTGTATTGCTAACACGGCGAGCGAAAGACGCGGATTTTAACGGAAAAATGCGCCAAACGCGAAAGTCCTAAAAGAATAAATGCGAAGATGAATTGAGATGATTGCAAATATGAATCATTAACGAGTAACGGCGGCGTAGAGATATGCCGTTTTGCTGTATTGATAATGATAATATTTGTAAATTTTATTTATATGAAACTTGAGTTTAAATACGCCGTAAAATTTAATTTTTATATTTTGTTTGTTGTATTTTTAGCGATTGAAGCGTTACTTACGCGTAATTTATTTTTTTTATTGGAAGAAAATGGCATGTCGAAAAATGATATGAAGATTATTGTAAGTGAAGAAAATACAGAGGTAGATATTGCGATTAGAAGAATTGACGGGACACCAGCGAAGATCGGCAATGATAATTTATTTCCGGTAGCGGTGATTATAGATAATTATCAAGATGCGCGTCCTAACTACGGCCTGTCGCGGGCCAGTCTGGTATATGAAACCTATGTTGAGAATGGGACTACAAGATTTTTAGCATTATATACTCCTGGCACAGATAATGAAAATAAAACAGAAAAAATAGGCCCGGTGCGTTCCGCAAGGCCATATTTTTTGGAAATAGCCAAAGAATATGATGCTTTACTGGCTCACTCAGGAGGATCTTCTGAAGCGCTTGAGAAAATTAAAGAATGGCGAGTGCATGATCTTGAGGAAATTGCTTGGTGGGGTCCGGATTATTTTTGGCGAGTTTATTCACGCGTATCTCCACATAATTTATTTACGTCGGAAGAGAAATTAAGACAGGCCGTAACTGACTTTGAACTGGCAGACAATACGCCTGATTATATGGCATGGAGATTCGGAGAAGGAATAAAAAATAATTACGTTGGAGATGCGCATGATATATATATTGATTTTTCTTTGGGTACGGATTTTGACGCTAAGTACGTATATGGCGCGTCAACCGGAAAATATCTGCGTTTTCAGGGGAACGAGAAACACATTGACGCGTTGAACGGCCAACAGATAGTTGCGGATAATATTGTTGTTCAGTTTGTGCCAAAAGAAAAGATATTGGATGCCAATGGACGAATTTCTCTCAGTCTGCATGGGATTGGGAAAGCATTGGTTTTTCGCGATGGAAAAAAGATTGAAGCCAATTGGGCAAGAGGAGAAGGTGCGAAGTCCAGAACTGTGTTTTATGGAAAAGAAGAAATTGTTTTTAAACAGGGGAATATTTGGATAGCGATAGTACCAGATGACCGGGATGTTGCGGTGGATTAGAATTGTATATTTGACACTACTAATCTATTTCGCCCAGCTAGGTCTTTTTTTATCTCCGTAATCGCGCGCGGCAGGTATTTTTTTATTAATTTTGTTATTGCCTTGGTTTGCTGCGGATCAATTTCAAAAAAAATTGAAAGTTGGAAATTGAAAGTTGAAAATTTTTTAATTTGTTTTATCAATTTTTCGTATAATGCCAGTCCATTTTTTTTAGCCAAGAGCGCTCTTTTCGGTTCAAACTTCAAAATGGCATGATTTTCCCGATATATTTTCTGCGATAGATATGGGAGATTGGCTGTGAGGATGATGTTCCAATTGTTCCATTCTCCCATTGTTTCATTGTTAAATTGTTTTATAATAGGCTCCAACAGATTGCCGCGGAAAAATTTAATTCTATTATTTAAGCCATGTGAGACCGCGTTTTTTTGAGCGACACGAAGAGCTAATACGGAAATATCAAAGGCGTAACAGTCGGTAATTGGTGATTGTTGATTAGATTTAAGATTTTTGATGATCGCGATTGGAATGCATCCTGAGCCTGTTCCAGCGTCAATTAAGATTAGTTTAAAGTTAGAAAGTTTTAAAGCGGAAAGTTTTTTTATTTGTTCAATAACACTTTCAACCATCAATTCCGTCTCCGGTCGTGGGATTAAAACATTTTTATTGACTAAAAAATCCAAGCCGTAAAATTCTTTATGATGAGTGATATAGGCGATGGGTTCGCCTTTGGCGTGGCGATATATGTAATTTTTAAATATTTTTACTCGCGCTGGAGTTAATTCGTATTCTGGATGGCCATAGAGCCACGCACGATCATCCACCCGATTTTTGTTTGGATCCAGATTCAATTTTTTGGTCATTATGCCAATATTGCGCTTTGGCTCATCCGCACGTGGATGTGGAGACATCCGTAAGGCATGCGCCAATAAAATTTCCGCGTCAAAAATTATGTCATTTTTACGCTTATCGCGTTCTGTTTTTTTATTTGTGCAGCTTAATTTTTTTATCGCCGAATCTAGAGCCAATTTAATATTGATTTTGCTTTTATTTGCCTTCATGATGTTATTATAAAGATTCAAGCAAACATTGCCAGCTTTAATTATTCAATACGGGCTATGCGGATAAAATTTTCGGTCTTTGGCAAGTGGTGTTTTATAATAAAAAAAGTGTTATATTAGGTTATCAGCCATTTATTAATTATAGGATTTTGAAATAATCAGTTAGAATTTTGTTGATCTACTTTTTTTAATTCTTCAATAATTTTTTTAATATTTCCATCCAGAATTTGGTCTAATCCAAACCAGGTTTTTTTGATACGGTGATCTGTCAAGCGATCTTGCGGAAAATTGTAAGTGCGGATTTTTTCCGAGCGGTCTCCGGAGCCGATTTGCGAGTTGCGCTCCGCTGATATTTTTTTCTTGCGTTCTTCCTCTATAACTGCCAAAATTCTTGATTTGAGAACGCGCATTGCTTTTTCTTTATTCTGCACTTGTGAACGTTCATCTTGGCACGAAACAACCGTATTGGTAGGCAAATGCGTGATGCGCACAGCCGAATATGTAGTGTTGACAGATTGTCCGCCATGTCCGCCCGCGCAAAAAGTATCAATACGCAAATCTTCAGGTTTGATTGTAACATCTACGTCTTCCGCTTCCGGCATTATGGCAATAGTAACGGCTGAAGTGTGGATTCTGCCGGATTTTTCAGTTGTTGGAATCCTTTGAACGCGATGAGTACCGCTTTCGTATTTTAGCAGGCCATAAGCTCCGTTTCCGTTGACTTCAAAAATAATTTCTTTAAATCCGCCGATGCCGATTCTATTGGATGAGGCAACATCAATTTTCCATTTATTCATTTCAGCTAGCCTAGAATACATACGGAAAAGATCAGCGGCAAAAAGAGCCGATTCATTTCCTCCGATGCCTGCGCGTATTTCCATAATAGCTGATTTTTTATCAAGCGGACTTTGTGGATTAAAATATTCATCCAAGTATTCCTCCAAATTATTTTTATCGTTATCCAGTCCGGAATTTTCTTCCAGCGCCAGACTTTTAAGCTCATCACTTTCTTCAGAGGCGATAATGATATTATTTTCTCCCATCATCCTTTTTATTTCTTGCAATTTTTTCAACTCATCCAATACTTTTTTGGTTTCGTAAAACTCTTTATTGGCTGAGCTCATTTTTTTAGGATCATTTAAAACAGACTGATCCGCCAGGGTCGCCTGAAGCTGTTTTATCTTTTTTTCAAATGTTGGAATTCTATGAAGATAGTCCATAAGAATTATTTTCCGGCATTGGTCTAAGCGCTCCATCAAAAGATATACGCTGTTCGTACTAAAACCAAAAACCTACTATTTCCATTATAGCAGGCTTTGGCAAGCAGATAAATGTTATTTTTTATCTGATATATTCTTTTCATTCTTTTTTTTTGTCTTGGTTGCTGGTTGGCGATCAATCCTTACTTTTTGCTCTTTGGCTTTTCTTTGCGCTCTTCTTAGAGTTTGTTTGACTTTTTTTCCTTTTCTCGTTTTTGATTCAATTGCGGTTTTCGCTTTTTTGGCTTCAAATTTTTCAACCCGTCTGGCTGTATCCACAAGTTTTTGGGTGCCTGTAAAGAAAGGATGGCAGTTGCTGCATATTTCCACGTGAATATCATCTAGAGTTGAACCAACCTCAAAATGGTTGCCGCATGTGCAACTTACTTTGGCATTGGTGTTATATTTTGGGTGTATGTCTTTTTTCATGGATATTATGTATAATAATATTCTTTTTTGCCAGTTTGATTCTCGTGATGTACGACCAGCAGGCAAGAATTAAAAATATTGCATTAATTAAACTTTAACATATATTTAAATATTTGACAAGTATAAGAATGCTTGATAATATGTTATTGATAATTTATCATTTATACAATTTTTATTTTAAATATTTTTTTGTTTTGATTTAATAATTTATTTCTCATACTCTCAAATTTTTCCTGCTCCTTAGAGGAGTCAGAGAGTAGGGGCTAGAAAGGAAAATATATGAAATTGCCGGAATTAAAGGAAATGATGGAAGCTGGCATGCATTTTGGCCATATGCCGTCAAAATGGAATCCAAAAATGAGCAAATATATTTTTGGAGTGCGCAATAATGTGCATATTTTTGATCTTGAGAAAACCATAGAGACTCTGGCAAGAGCTCTTGGCGTTGTCAAATCTACGGTTGCCAACGGTGGTGTTGTTTTATTTTTGGGCACAAAAAAACAAGCGCGCTGGATTGTAGAAGAGCAGGCGAAAAACGTAGTTATGCCATATATTGTGGAGCATTGGATAGGCGGGACAATTACGAATTTCGTTGAGATCCATAAGCTTGTTAAAAAATTGGAAATTCTTGAAAAACGATCTGCGGATTTGGATTATGAAAAAAAATATACAAAGTGGGAAAGATCTCAGTTTGCAAAAGAGATTGAAAAGCTGAATAAAAATATTGGCGGGATACGTTATATGAAAAAAATCCCTGACTTGGTTTATATAGTTGGCATTAAAGACGAAAAAACAGCGGTAGCAGAAGCTAGGGCCAAGGGCGTGAAAACGGTCGGCATTGTTGATACTAATGCTGACCCGGATGACGTTACTTATCCTATCGCCGCGAATGATGATGCCATTAAGTCAATCACAATGATAACTAAATTGGTTGCGCAAGCCGTGGAAGAAGGCAAAGGCGAAGTAAGCATCGCGAGCGCTGAAAAGCCAATTGAGCAGAAAGAGAAAAATAATTAAAAGTAACCGCTCGCGTTACGCAAAGCGTATATTTAACACGTGTATATTTTGCGCGACATTAATGAGCCATAAAATAATATGCGAAAAATTGAGATTGGTCAGATTCAAAAATTACGAGAAAAAACATATGCTGGCGTGATGGACGCTAAAAAAGCGATTGAAGAAGCATGTGGAGATGAAAATAAAGCTATAGAAATTTTACGCAAAAAAGGACAAAAGATTGCCGCTAAAAAGACATCGGAGAGAATTACTAGAGAAGGATTGGTGGAGGCGTATGTTCATAACAATGGCAAAGTCGGAGCCATGATTATTCTTGCATGCGAAACTGATTTTGTTGCAAAAAATGAAGAATTCAAAAATTTGTCCCACGAGATTGCCATGCAAGTCGCGGCAATGAGGCCAGAATATATTTCATCTGAAGATGTTCCGAGTGATGTTGTTGCCAAGGAAGAGGGTATTTATAGAGAACAGATTACAAAAGATGGCAAACCGGCTCAAATGGCTGATAAGATTATTATAGGCAAGTTGAACAAATTTTATGAACAAGTTTGTCTTTTGAATCAACCATATATCAAAGACGAGGACAGAAAGATTAACGATCTCATCATTGAGGCCACGGCTAAATTGGGAGAAAAGATTGAAGTGAAGAAAATGATTGTGTTTGATTTGTTATCATTATGAACAAAAAAATTCTCATTAAAATATCTGGCGAGCTCTTCAAATCAGACAGAGAAGCCTTGGACAGTGAAAAAGTATTAGCAGTTGCCGAAGAGATAAAGAAAGCCAAAAGGGACGATTATGATATCGGCATTGTATTTGGAGCTGGCAATATTTATCGCGGAAGAAATGTTAAAGAGCAAGGCCTTGATATGTCTTTGGCCCACTATACCGGGATGATGGCCACGATTGTTAATGCCTTGGCTTTTAGAAACGCGTTATCATCCCTTCAAATCAATTGCCGTATTGTTTCGAAGATAGGTTTTCCGGATGTTTTTGGCTCAAGTAATCCTCTTGATATACAGAAGTATTTTCAGCTAGGCGAAGTATTAATTTTTGCGGGTGGAACAGGCAATCCTTATGTTACGACTGACACCTGTGCGGTTGTGCGCGCTCTTGAGATGAGGGCCGATTTCATTTTGAAGGGCACTGGCGTAAGAGGCGTTTATGATGCGGATCCGCGCAAGAATCCAGTAGCTGTAAAATTTAAAGAGATGGACTACGCGACTTTTTTGTCGATGAAGGAATCAACTATATTTGACAAAACAGCCATGGTTATGGCATATGAAAATAGATTGCCGATTTATATTTTTAAATGGGATAAGGGGAGCCTTAGGAAAGCGATAAAATTGAAGGCAGGCGGAACACTAATAAAATAGTAAATATTAAGCTTTGCATGATAAGTTAATTTAAAAAATTTATGAATGAAAAAAGAGTGGCGATTAATGGTTTTGGCCGTATCGGCAGAGCCGCGTTCAAAATAGCTTTGGAAAAGAAAAATATTGAGATCGCTGCCATAAATGATCTTACTGACAACGAGATTTTGGCGCATCTGTTGAAATATGACACGGTTTATGGCACTTATGATAAAAAAGTGAATGTGGATAAAAGTAATTTATATGTTAACAATAAAAAAGTTCCAGTGTATAACATAGCTGATCCGAAGAAATTACCATGGAAAAAAATGGCGATAGACGTTGTCCTTGAGTGCACTGGCAGATTTGTTAAAGACGGCGCCGCTGAAAGCCATATTAAAGCCGGGGCCAAAAGAGTGATAGTTTCAGCTCCGGCAGAGGGGGAAGGCAATATTACGACTTGTTTATTGGGAGTCAACGATGATGCCATTAATGACACAAAAGTTATTTCTAACGCGTCATGCACGACAAACTCCATCGCGCCAATAACTGCGGTGATTGATGAAAATTTTAAAGTTTTAAAAGCTGTATTGACAACGATCCATTCATATACAGCTGATCAGAATATTGTTGACGGCCCGCACAGGGATTTGCGCAGGGCTCGCGCCGCAGGGCAAAATATAGTGCCGACGACAACTGGCGCGGCTATAGCTATAACTAAGATTTTACCACATTTAGAAGGCAAGTTTGACGGTATCGCGGTGCGGGTGCCGACAATTTGCGGATCATTGTCCGACTTGACTTATGTTGTTGAAAAGTCAGTTACGGTTGGGAAGGTGAACGCGGTTTTAAAACGCGCCAGCGAAAAAATATATTTAAAAGGAATTTTGGGTTATACCGAAGAGCCGTTGGTTTCAAGCGATATTTTAAAAACAAGTTATTCGGCAATTATTGACGCTGGGATGACAAGGGTGGTTGACGGCACTCTTATCAAAATACTTGCTTGGTATGATAATGAATGGGGTTACGCCAACCGCCTGGTGGAAATGGCTGGGCGAATTTAGGATTTTTGATTTTTTTGTTAAGATTATATGCGTATGAACAAACTCGTAATTGACATTGAAACAGTCGGAAAAAACATGGAGGACACTGACGATATTGCCAAGGACTATTTTCGCGAGTGGGCGGAGAGTTCGGCAAAGGAAGAAAAAGATATCGCAGTTGAGCTTGAAAAAATCGAGGAGGGTTTCAGTTTTTCGCCGTTGACAGCGGAAGTTGTGTGCATTGGAATGCTGAATCCTGTCACGAACAAGGGCAGGGTTTATTATCAGGAGCCCGGGAATGAAGGTAAAAAATTTAATGACAATGGCATTGAATTTGAAGCAATGGCAGAGCCGCGAATGCTTGAAAAATTTTGGGCGGATATTTTAAGCTATGTAGAGTTTATCACTTTCAATGGCCGCGGTTTTGATATTCCTTTTTTAATGATAAGATCAGCTGTCCATAAGATAAAACCAACGAAAAATTTAATGTCCAACCGCTATTTAAATAGCCAATTTAGCGGCTCAAGGCATATTGATCTGCAGGATCAATTTCAATTTTATGGCGCTGTTTGGGGCAAGCGCGGTTATAATCTGCATATGTTTTGCCAAGCTTTCGGCATTATCAGCCCAAAAAGAAAAGGAGTTTCCGGCAGCCACGTTAAGGAGATGTTTCAGGCTAAAAAATATGAGGACATTGCCCGCTATAATGTGGATGATTTATATGCCACAGCCGCGCTTTATAAATATTGGCAAGAATATATTGACGTTTAGTAAAACAAAAATTCATACCAATAGAAGGTATGAGTTTTTGGATTTGAAAAAAACAACCGAAAATGATACTTTTAAAACATGAAAATATCAGCCATTGTGCCGGTCTATAATGAAGATCAACGCGAATTAAACATCTTGTTGCAAGAACTAGACGGTTTTGTCGATAGTGTCATAATTGTTGATGACGGCTCTATTCCGCGATTGGATTTTAAAAATTACACGCTTCTAAGACACGCAATCAATCGCGGACAGGGAGCAGCCCTGCAGACAGGCACGGATTTTGCCATTGCTCACGGCGCCAATATTATTGTTCACTTTGACGCTGACTGTCAGCACAGGCCAGTGGATATTGTTGCTTTAATCAAGCCCATTCAAGATGGTCAAGCAGATTTTGTTTTTGGCTCCAGGTTTCTTGGCGAAAAAAATGACATGCCATGGAGCAAAAAATATTTTATCCATCCGCTTGCCAGGATTATCAACCTCATTTTTACGGGTCTGAAGCTTTCCGATGTTCATAATGGTCTGCGCGCTTTTAGTTCAAGTGTCGCGTCTCGCGTTCATCTATCCCAGGATAGAATGGCACATAATACCGAATATTCTTATTTGGTTAAAAAAAATAAAATTAAATATTCCGAAGTACCAGTTAGAGTAATTTACCATAGATACGGTCAGACCGCTATTGGGGGTTTTAAAATATTGAAAGAATTATTTTTAGGAAAATTATTAAAATAAACATATGTCTTTGATACAAATTCTCGCGCTTGTTTTTTGCCTTTTCGCCTTATGGCGCGTCATCCTGAAATTTCGTCGCCAAGAGCTCAAAATCACGGAATTTTTCATGTGGCTTATTTTTTGGCTGGCAGTCGGTGTGGCTTTTGTGACACCAGAGTCTTTGACCAGATTAGCTAACGTGCTTGGTATTGGCAGGGGCGCGGATCTTGTCCTGTATGTCGCGGTGGTGGTCGTCTTTTATCTTATGTTCCGTATTTTCGTGCGCCTAGAAAACATGGAAAGAAATATTACCAAAATCGTCAGAAAAGACGCGCTAAAGGATAAAGACAGCCAGAACGAATGATACAAAAAACAACCCATTTTACACAATAACTTTTTAAAAAAAGATACAGTGAAAAATAAGGGTTGTTTTTTGGTTTGGTTTAATTTTTTTAATTTTTTATTTAATTCAATAATAGACTTTTTGTTTTAGTTTGTATTCGATCCCGCCAGTACGGGACAAATACATTATCGTACAAAGTCTATGTGAAAACAAAAATTAAGTTGCTGATTTACGCAAACGCGTAAATCCTAATAGGAGTCAGACCATCGGGGAATTTTTCCCCGACGATCTGACTTACCCGTCAAAAAAGTCATCTTAACGTAACAGCATCATCTTCATCGTTTTGCTGTAATCGCCAACTTCCAGACGGTAGAAGTAGACGCCACTTGTCAGGTCGCTAGCATCAAAAGTAACTTTGTAGGTATTGGCAGTCTTGTGTTCATTAACCAAATCCGCTACTTTCTGACCAAGAACATTGTAAACACTGAGTTTTACTATGCCAGCTTTAGCAATGGTGTAATTGATCAATGTTTCCGGATCGAATGGATTCGGATAGTTTTGGAATAATGAAAATTTGACCGGCACAGCAGTTTCAGCCGACGCCCAAACTTTAATGCGGGCTGAAGCGCTCAATTTTTCATCAGCATTGATCCGGTAACTGTCCAGTTTCAATTCACTCACCTTTCCGTAGTTGCCAATGACCGAAAATAAAATTTCCAAATATTCGCCGTGTTCTTTTAACGGTTTCAATGAAAAACCGGTAACTAATAATTTCCCAGATTCAACTTCATTCTGATAAACTTCAAAATTGCTGCCGTAATCGATTTTATTTATCCGGTCAAATTTCAATGCGCCTACATCAAAGGTCAGACAAATATCAAACGAATAAATCATCTGCTCTTTTTCAGCAACGATTGGAATGCGGACAGTTTTTCCGGGCTGTGCCTCAGTATCTTTTAAATAGGAATATTTCATATTTGTCGAGGCAGCTTTGGCTAAATTTCCCGAATACGACCAGTTGCCATCGACGTCACCCAGAATGACAGCATTAAAATCTTGATTCGATTCATCGCAACTCAATGCTGGATAAGATCGCTTATTCGGATTAAATTTCCAATCACCAATATAACAACTGGAACCGGGAGAAATTCCAACTGCATACTTGGCGATTAATGATGCGTCATACATCAGGACCGCCCCGTTTTTATCCACATCCGCTGCAATTCTCTGTTCATCGCTGACATCCGGCAGCAGCCCCACAGCAATTCTTGCTGCCAAAGCAGCATCATATCCGAGGATACAGGGCTCGGTGACAGGGGTGGTTTTCTCAGCCGAAAGAGTATAACTTGCTCCGTCTTGTAATGAATTGAAACTGAATGTGCCACTGGTTCCGGTTGTTTGCGATTGCGATGTATCCCCGCTGATACTGACCACAGAATGGCTGAGCGGATTTCCCGAGCTAAAATAAGCGACATTGCCTGATAAAGTATGCGCAGCAACCGGATTTAATCCCGGTCTGTATAGCGACGGATCGCCGTACAAATTGAAATCAAACATATTTTGCCAGCCCACATAGCCCCAGGAACTGTACATAAAATGCGTTGAATAATAAACTTTGGAATTAAACAGCGCATCGCCAACCTTATCGTCGCGATTAATTAAATAATAAAAGAAGTAATAGTCCAGAGAGGCGTTGCCCCCATGGTTTTGGTGGCACCAGCCAATGCTGTACCAAGATAACCGGCTCGAAGCCACAATTCCGGATGATCCGCGTTTAATCATTTCTTTGCCTAAGTTTGTGCTTTCAGGCCAACCATTGTTACAGGAACAAGCAAAAATAACTGGTGAATAAGTATTACTCAATGATCCGCAATCGCCGGCAGAAATCATCGCATCAAAACTGAGTTCTCCAGCACTGGTCTCTGGTACGCCGTCTCCATCATCAGAACGCCACCATTTTCGGTAAGCTGAAGTTTTGCTGCCGTGCGCCCACCAGTTGATCGTGCCGTATTGTCCATCAGACCAGTCATTAACGACATTATTGTGAGTCAAGGATTTTGTGCAGGAATAGGCACTGGCATCCAAACCGGCTTTTTCATACATGGTTGTGTAACTACCGCTGATGTTTTGAATCAAAACTTTATGAATCTCCATCAGAGTAGCGCCGTCGGTTTTGGCGTAACCGCGGTTATCTTCGTTAGTGTAATTGATCATTGCCCCTAGTAACAAAGCATTTTTTTTCCACGATCCTCGGTTACTTTCAAAATTGATTAATTTGTTACATATCATGGAAACGGTGGAAGCATCGCTCCAGGGAATTCGTCCCACGATAACTTCCGGGACCCAATCAACATTGTCCTGACCATATTCACCGTAACGACTGTCTCCAT
The DNA here is from genome assembly GCA_002778965.1 of Candidatus Kuenenbacteria bacterium CG08_land_8_20_14_0_20_37_23. GTDB lineage: Bacteria > Patescibacteriota > Patescibacteriia > UBA2196 > GWA2-42-15. The sequence continues at coordinate 31,478 of PEXX01000050.1, forward strand.
CTGAATTCCAGTTGCCGGTTAAATCAGCATAATAATAATCTGTTGGCGTATCTTCGCTGGTTGTGTCTGGTTTTGGACTGCACATGCGCATCGGAATATCTGAAACATCACCAATGATCAGCACATACTCAATTCCGCACTCTGAATATTTATCAATTAAAAAATTCCTTATTTTTTGCGGCAGATCCGAGCCGCTGTAATTACTGTTAATCCAGGTCACTGTTACAACGTTTACCGAATAGCCAACGCTCTGCTTCCAATTCACGAATGACGTTACTGTATTTTGTAAAGCATCGGTGGTAATAATAACGTAATCATAGTATGATGAACTGCTGTTAGGTTCAAAATACTTTTGATACCATTGTTTTGCTTCATCGTAATTATAAATCAAAATAGAAGCATTTCTGCCGGTCGGACTGTCTGCTAAATTTTGTTTTAAGGGAGAATATTTTTGTTTTGCAGCCGTTAAAGTATATTCAACTCTTATTGACGCGCTTTTAAAATAGACCAATTGTTGCGTAACCGGATTGTAAGCAAAAGGTGTGAAATTTATGCGGACAAATTGGAATTGGCGATAGTTGCCCTCCCCGTCAAAAATTACAGCTTCCTGCGGATAAAAAGAATCGGTAGAATAAGCAACTCTTTTATTCTCCCGAAAAATCCGCACTGCTTCATCGGACAGGACTGGATCGCCATCCATCGGGAGCATCATGGGAGCAGGCACAATCCTATACTTACCATCAAGTAATTCTTTGTCCAAACTTACAATATTTATCGAATTGAATTCAGCGCCCGGCGGAACCGCTACCAAAAAAGTCTTGCTGGGGAGCATCGGTTTTCCCGGTGTCAGGGTGTTGCCAAAATTGTTCATTCGAATTTCCTGGGAGCTATCAGGCAGGTTGACTATTTCATAATTTTCGGCTGTCAAATCAACTGTCAATTGTTCAGCTTTTGCGTTGGAAGCCAATACGCATAACAAGACGAGT
>PEXX01000005.1 GCA_002778965.1 Candidatus Kuenenbacteria bacterium CG08_land_8_20_14_0_20_37_23
TCTTGGCTTGATTGGTCCTAGAAGCGGAAAGAAAATGCCCTTGTCATCGGTTGAACATATCTTGAAAAATCCTTTTTACTACGGGCATTTTCTTTACCGCAACGAAATTCATCAAGGAAGCCATAAGCCAAACCTTTTCGCTCAAAATCTCAAAACTGAACTTTCCGCCATTAAAACAAAAATAGACCGCTTAATGGACGGCTATCTTGAAGGCAGTTTTGAACTGGCGGAATTTCAAGAAAAGAAAAACAAACTAATGGCGGAAAAGAAAACAAAAGAGGAAAAATTATCAGATTTTGAGCGAAAAGGAAATCATTGGCTCGAACTCACAAGGAACTGGATTTTAGAGGCCAACCAAGCCAAAAATCTCATTTTGTCTGAAAATTTTTCGGAGATGAAAAATTTCCTCAAAGTCATCGGCTCGAACCGCCGCCTTGTGGCGGGAAAATTGGCGATTGATTTCAAAAATCCGTGGAATTATCTTGCCGAAATGCCTGCCGAAGCGAGACGCAAAGCGCCGAGCGAGGCAAATTCCGCTGGAAATAAACTTTGGTGGACCGTACCGGATTCGAACCGGTCATCTTTTCCATGCCATGGAAACGCGATACCAAATTCGCTAACGGCCCACTTAGTGATGGACAAAATCTAGTATTGTTTATGTCATCTGTGTGTTCTCATCTATGCCGTGTGTTAATTGACTTATGCAAAAAATCTAGAACTGTATGCCCTTGTTAATTATTATATATGAACTAATTGATTTTGAAAATATCTTATTTTGGACCTATCGAGAATTGAACTCGAGACTCACCCATGCGAAGGGTGCGGTATGCCACTTACCTATAGGCCCTTTCAAATATATCAATTGGTTTATAAACTTTTTTATTTATAATGGCCTTGGTATTTTTTGTTTTTGTGTTAAAAGATGTCCACAATATCCTTGACATATCCACAAGTTGTCAAGGATATCCTTGACAATTTTATTTGTCTTGGCTAATTCTAGTTAAATATTAATATTTTGTCTAGGCGAATATTGACATTTCATTATAATACTAAAAATATTACCTCCATTTTTTTCTCCACACTTGGAATCAAATCTGTATTTAGAATTTGAGAGATTCTCATTCCAAGCCCACCATCGCCCATGCCCCCAATAGAGACTTTATCCCTCACCAACTCTCCTCAATAGGAATCGAACCTATATTTAGGACTTAGGAGATCCTTGTTCTATCCGTTGAACTATGAGGAGAATTAGTGAGAGATATATCTATATTTATCTTGACCTTATTCATTGTGAGAAAGCCAAAATACAAACTAAAACTCAAAATTTATTTTATATCTTCAACTATATCACTTTAAATTGCCGTATAAATCATACTATCATGAAGTTCTGCAAGTATAAAAGGTTTTGAGTATATTTTATCATACTAATATTTAACTTAAAACACAAATTTTTTCTTTACAATTAATGTCAATCATATTAAGCTGATGATATGAAGATTAAAAGTCATAATAAACGCATTATTCCTGCGCAAAAAGTATATAATATTAATTAACAATTATATCCAATATTATGTTTAAAGAAAAAAAAGAAGAAACTATAGAGGGGGTTGATACTATTATCGGGCCTTCAGTAAGCGTGGATGGTAATTTTAAAGGAGAGGGTAATATCATTGTTGAGGGTGAGCTCAGGGGAAGCCTAAAAACTAATGGTTTTTTAAAAGCATCTGATTCTTCCCTTATTGTGGCCACGATTTCAGCTGACAGCGCTGAAATTTCTGGTCAAATATCTGGCAATATTAAAATTAAAAACAATCTTGATGTAAAAGAAACCGCTGTTATTGAAGGCGATATTGAAACAAAAACAATTTCTATCGCTTATGGCGCTATTATCAATGGCAACGTAAAAATGAAAAGTGAACGTGTTATCAAAAAAGATGATGTTGCTCCAGCAACAGAAGAAGAGATTGAAGAAAAATAATGGTATAAATTCTCGGTTATGTATTACTATATTTACGACACTTTTATAAATCAAAAAAAATATGAAAATTCTCTCCAAAAGATTGAGCAGTCTTTAGTTGACGCAGGGATAAGCGGAAAAATTTTTAGATTAAATGTGTTGAAAAATCTGGAAGACATTGCCAATCAAGCGGAAAATGACAACATAAAAAATATTATAGCTGTCGGCAATGACCAGACAATGAGTAAAATAGCTAATCTCCTGGTTGGTAAGAATTTAGCTACTGGCATTATTCCGATTGGTGAGCACAATAATTTTGCCCGTTCTTTTGGAATAAATTCAAGCCAAGAAGCGTGTAATATCTTATCAAAAAGAAAAATAGAACAGATTGACGTCGGTAAAATTAATAATCAATATTTTCTGCTCTCTCTTAAATCTTTGACAAATGATATTATATTTGATTTTGGCGACTACAGCATAAGCCCCAAAAAAAACAACAAGTCTTGTGATATTTATAATATAAATCCAATGGGAGCGGATTTTAAATCTAATCCAAAAGATGGCATTATGGAAGCTGTTTTTTCGCCAGGACAACAATCGTGGCTTGCCAGATTTTTAAGCGGCAAAAAAAACGAAATTGACAATAGAAGCATTTTCCCAATCAAAAAAGTATTAATTAGGCATTCCAAAAAATCTGTGCTTTTGTCTATTGACGGACAAAAAAATATTAAAACTCCGGTTGAGGTTGAAGTTTTGAAGAGAAAATTAAAGATCATCGTTGGCAAAGAAAAAATTTTTAACTAAAAATTTGAAGTACGAATATTAAAACGCTAAATCAATGAAAATGTCAAAAACTCAAAACATTTAACTGGCCATGTTACAAAAATGTTTTGAAAATCCATCTTTTAAGTTGATTCTGATTTAATATTTTGCGCTACAGATTTTTTGTTGTGTTCAATGCTCTTTTGTCAAAGCAATCAATTTTTCTTTGTCTAAAATTTTATTTACTCTAGCAAAAGAAGCCGTATTGGGAAAATTGTCTTGGACAATAATTTTTTTTGCCGTGATATCTATAATTTGGCCGCGGTTGATAATCAAACTGCCTTTAGTGAGACCCCTTAAAAAAGTGGCTGGTTTGATAATATAATTTAATATGCTTTGCGACTCTGTTTCAATAACAATATTTTCAATATAGCCTATTTCTTTCCCGGACCCTGTGTAAACAGGAAGATTTTTTAATTTTGTGTCATGCATCAGCATAATAAAAAATTTAATTAAAAATATAAACGTATCACAACAATTAAATATTATAAATTCAAAAATTTTTGAACGTTTCGAATTTAGCAATGAAAATTGACAAATTTTTTGATTATTTATTTTTCAATTCCTTTAATTTCTTCTGTATTAGCCGATTTTACATCTTTTGGTATTTCAATTTTTACATCTTTATCGTGTTTTTTGGAAAGACGGAGTTGCTGCAAAGCAGTCAGAACAGTTGTCAAAAACCAATAAAATGTCAATCCACCTGGCAGACTAATGCCGAAAAAAATAGTGATAGCTGGCATAAAATAAAGCATCTGTTTGTTCATTATTGTTGTCATTCCTTCATCTTTAGCGCTAGATACTTTGGGCTGTTTTTTTGAAATCAGCATTTTTGAAGACCAAAATTGAGCCGCGCCGGCCAAAACCGCCAGAACAATATTTTTTTCAGCAAGATTTAAAAAACCAAAAGCAACTGGATTAAGCGTGTTCGGATTGTGAATAAAACCATATAGCATGTCAAGGCTCTCTGGTTTGAATCCAACACGAAAAACATTATAAACGGCAATAAGAAAAGGAAATTGAATTAAAAGCGGAAGACACGAAGAAACTGGAGAAATTTTTTCCGTTTTATACAACTCCATCATGGCTTTGCCGAGTTGCTCTTTGTTATTTTTATACTTTTGCTTGATAGAATCCATCTTTGGCTGTAAATCTTGAAGTGCTTTTTGCGCTTTAATGGATTTTACTGACAATGGGTAAAGTATTAATTTAATAACAACCGTCACCAGAATAATGGCAATACCAACGTCTTGGAAAGAAATGGTGTTATAGAAAAAAATAAGCAAATTAAATAGAGGCCGATAGAGAATAATATTGTATATTTCAATCATAAAATCTAATGAATTTAAAAATTCTTAAATATGGAACTCTCGCGTTTGAATTTAGTTTGGTCTAAAACCGAGCGATTGACACTAGCAGTATTAGCTAACACAGCGAGCGCGTGGCTCAGGTTTTAACAAAAAAATACGCCAAATGCGAAAGTTTTAAAATATTTCAAATTACTGAACTGGATCATAACCTCCTTTGGCTAATGGATGGCATTTAAATATTCGTTTTATCGCTTTCCATCCACCATTGAGAGCCCCATAACGTTTAATAGCCATAATAGCATAATCAGAGCAAGTTGGGTAAAATTTACACTGCCCAAATGGACGCAAGAACTTAAAAAATCCATGATCAAGAGATATAGTTTTTTGATAAAAACGAATAACGAAAAGAAGCGTAAATTTAGGAGTTTGTTTTATAATACACCACATATAATTTATTTTGATTGTAACAAATAAAATGGAAAATGACAAAATTTGTATTTTATGATATAATAAATATAAAATTGGTGTTTATTGTTGCATTTTGTGATAAATATTGGCCTTTTTTAGCATAAAAATAAAAGATTGGTTGAGTTTTTCTTTGTTAACAGTAGTAATCGCTGGCTTGGCAAGGATGATTACATCAAAACATTGGCTAATATTAGTTAAATTTTCATAAATTATATTTCTAATAATCCGTTTGTTTTTATTGCGTATAACTGCTTTTTTGCTAATTTTAGTAGAAACAACTATGCCAAATCGTGAATTTTGAAGATTATTCTCTAAATATTTAACATTAAAAAAAAGACTAAATAAAATTATCCCTTTTTTATATACTTTCTGAAAATCTACATCTTTGGATAATCTATATTCTTTGGCTAACATAAGAACAAAAAATAGAACTGACTAAACTGATAATTTTACTCTTTTTTTCGCCCTCCTGCGTCGCATCACCCTTTTACCAGTTTTACTTTTTGTCCTTGCTCTAAAACCGTGAGTTTTTGCTCTTTTTCTTTTTTTAGGCTGATATGTTCTTTTTGGCATACATTATATAAAAAATAATAAAAATGGACTTACTTAAAAATAACACAAAAAGCAAATTAAAACAAATTTTTTCGTGTTTTTAATCTGCATTTACATAACTATCATAAAATGGTCCATAAAAACTGTGACTTAAAAATTTATTATCAACATATACACGCAAATATCCACTTATTATACACATCTTTTATAAAAACTATTATTTCTTTATGTATGAATGCATCTTTTGTTAATATTTTTTATTTATGATATATTTATATCTATAAACGATCAGTAAACCATAAGTTCCTCTTAAATATTAATAAAGCAATAAAACTATGAACAAAGATGAACTTTGGCAAGCAGTTTTGGGTGAGCTTGAATTATCTTTATCAAAAGCCAGTTTTGTTACTTGGTTTCAATATACTTTCATTGTTGCTGAAGAAAATAATCAGATTATCATAGGTGTTCCTAATTTATTTACACAAACATGGTTTGAAAAAAAATATCATGATCTAATTATAAAAACATTAAAAAAAATCACAAACAACAGGATTAAAGATGTTATTTATAAGATAGAAAGCCGAGAAGATGAGCTAATATTAGCCCAAAAAAGTAGCACCACATTTTTTCCCAAGGAAATATTAACTGAAGAGAGAAAAAATGTTTTAACTAATATTACCACACAAAGCTCTCTTGGTTTAAATCCAAAATATACTTTCAATAAATTTATAGTTGGTAAAAACAATGAATTGGCGCATGCTGCCGCCCAAGCCGCCGGAGAAAAGCCTGGTTTGATTTATAATCCGTTGTTTTTATATGGCGGAGTGGGTTTGGGAAAAACCCACTTGCTCCAGGCCGTCGGTCATGCAATGATGGAAAACAATAAAGGAATAAAAATACTGTATACAACATGTGAAAAATTTACTAATGATTTCGTCAATGCTATCAGGGCTGGTAAAACAAAAGATTTTCAAGAAAAATATAGGGATGTTGATTTATTAATTATGGATGATATACAGTTTATTGAAGGAAAAGAACAAACTCAAGAACAATTTTTCCATACTTTTAATGAATTATTTCAAAAAAACAAGCAAATTGTCATTTCTTCTGATAGACCCCCCAAGGCGATTCCAACGCTGGAAGACAGATTGAGATCAAGATTTGAATGCGGTATGATTGCGGATATCACTGAACCAGACCTGGAAACAAGAATAGCAATTATTAAGGCAAAATTAGCGGAAAGGGAATATGATTTAGAAGATAATATTATTAATTTCGTTGCTTCAAGTATCCAAAATAATATTCGCGAGATTGAGGGCGCACTAAACAGAATAATCGCCTATCACAGCCTAAAAAAAGAAAATCCCACAATGGAGTCTGTTAAAAATATTATTTCTACTTTAACAAGCCTGCCGAGAAAGGGCGCTATTTCACCAAAAAATATTATCCAAACAGTTGCTCAATATTTTGAAGTTCCAATTGAAGATATTATCGGCGTATCAAGAAAAAAAGAATTAGTGAATCCGAGACAAATAATAATGTATTTATTAAGAGAAGAGTTGGAATTTTCTTTTCCAAATATAGGCAACGAACTTGGCGGACGCGATCACACAACCGCTATGCATGCCTATGGTAAAATAAAGAATCAAATTATTGACAATGAAAAATTAAAACGAGACATTATAATTCTTCGGCAAAAAATATTTAATAGCAGTATATAAAATTTGCTTGTTAACAAAAAACTAATAATCGGTTTATAAAATTGTATAATACTTGTGTGCAAAAAATAGATATCAACATAAAATTTTTATTTTAAAATTATTATATTCATTAGTAAAATAGATATCAATAAAAAGTACACATCAAAATAACTTATCATCAACAGTATATGTTCAATAAAATCGGGGTTAAAACAACTATTGGTTGGTTTATACATTTGTTTATTATTATAAATATATTTATATAAATTAAATTTTTTTTATGAAAGTTATTTGTACACAAGAGAATTTAAAAAAAGGACTATGGATTGTTTCTAATATCGCGGGAAAAAACGTTAGCCTGCCAATATTAAATAATATATTAATAAGGGCCGAGAATGGAATGCTTGTTTTTATTAGTACTAATTTAGAAATTGGCATAAAAACGATCGTACGCGGAAAAATAGAAAAGACTGGTAGCTTGGCAGTACAAGCAAGGCTTTTAAATGATTATGTTGGTTTACTAGATAATAAAAATTTGGAATTAATTAAAAAAGAAAATAATTTGTTAATAAAAAACGAGAGCCAAGAAACAATTATTATAGGACAAGAGGCCGATGAATATCCCATTATACCAGAAATTGAAGATAAAGAGGGTGTTATGATCAAAAATAAAGAGCTAAAAGAAGCTTTGTCGCAGGTTGTTTTTAGTGCGTCTTATAATGATACAAGACCAGAGTTATCTGGTGTTTTATTTATTTTTGATGGAGAAACAATTAGATTTGTGGCTACCGATAGCTACAGATTGGCTGAAAAAGTGATAAAACTGCCACAAAAAAATAAAAAAGACGTGATATTTAAAATAATACCTCTGCGTGTTTTACAAGAAATAATGAGAATTTTAGAAGAAGAAGGGGAAACTAAAATTTATTTTAGTGAAAATCAGGTAGTTTTTAGAAAAGCCGAAACTGTTATAATTTCAAGGCTGATAGAAGGAAATTATCCTGATTATAAGCAAATTATTCCAGAAACGTATTTGACAAAAGCTGAAGTTGAGAGGATGGAGTTTATTAAACTTATAAAAACAGCCAGTCTTTTTTCAAGAGCCGGCATTAATGATGTTTTGCTTGAGTTTGACAAAACTGGTAAAATTAATATTTCAGCCGCCAATACACAGTCCGGAGAGAATAAGTCAATTATTAACACGGATATTAAAGGCGAAAAAAATAGTATTGTTTTCAATTATAAGTATTTACTTGATGGGCTTTTAAATATATCAAGTAAAAGGGTGTTTATAGAGGTTACATCTGCCGATACTCCTGCAATTTTAAGACCATCACAAGATGACAGTTATTTATATTTAATAATGCCAATAAGGCGATAGTTTAAAATATAAAATATTGTTAACGAAAAATAAGAATCTATACAATAAAAAACCGTCCTTATGTGGACGCTTTTTTATTTTTATTTTTTATTTTATTGTAATGCGCTATCAGTGCATAAAGATAAAAATAATTAATAAGTTTTTTATTTATTATCTGAACACTCTTATGGCAAGATATTTTGATCCCCATTCTTTTGCTTGTTGTCGATCCTGCATCCAGATGTCAATGCGATTATAGTATCTTTGATTCATAGTATCTTCAACTGAAAACATTTTATTGCCAAAGTATTCAGGTATTTGAATTTTTGTGCCGCGTGGGAAGTAGTTTGATGCAAGCATGCCAAAATATACGTGATTACCCCAAGCAGCGGTGAATGGGTCACCATCACACTGATCAACGGTGGAAGAATATGCCGTTGCCGTTGTATACATAGTATAGTAAGGTAGGCTTTCGTTTTTTGGTAATGAAGACGTAATTTTTTTCGGATTTTCTATTTTCACCAAAATTTGATTATCCGAATGATTAACAATGGTCAAATTTATCGGTCCTTGCCCGTATTTAGAATCAATATTTTCAGCAGCAATCACATAATTAGGAAATATCATATTAACAACAAAAATCAGACAAGCTGCGAATAGTATTTTTTTAGTTAATTTTAGCGATTTTTTATTCAAAAACATTGGATAAATAAATTAAATAATTAGCATGTTTTTTGGAAACTAAAAATCTTCCCTTATATCGGGAAGAATTGCAATTGATCACATTATTATTGTAGCATGGATTGAGAAAAATGTCAATCTTGTGTATTAGTCCAATACATTCTGGACAAATAGTTGTTTTCTAATAAATAGTCCATAGGCGACTTTAATATGATTAAGGATATTTGCATACTGAATGTTGTTTACATTTTTTAGAAAATTTGAGATAATGAGCATACATGAAATTTTTTTTATTTGCAACCCATAGCAATCCCAATTTATCTCAAAAAATCATCAAGAAAGCTCGTTGGCTAAGGCAAGGTAAATGTAAAATTTCGCATTATAAAGACGGGGAAATTTTGGTGCACATTGATGAAAAGGTGAAGGGCAAAAAAGTATTTGTTTTGGGTTCAACCTTTCCTCCGGCAGAAAATGTGCTGGAACTGATTATACTAATCAATGCTTTAAAAGAAAATGGGGCGCAAAATATTGCGGTTTTAATTCCATATTTTGGCTATGGCAAACAGGACAGAATAAAATATTCCGGCGACGCTATGAGCGCTAAATTGATGGCCAAAATTATTGAAGACGCCGGAGCGAATAAAATAATTACCTTGGATTTTCACAGCCATAGAGTTGAGGAATATTTTGAGCAGACTATTAAACATTTGAGCGCGGTTGGACTGCTGGTAGATTATTTTAAGAAATTAAAACTAGGAGAGGTGACAATAATTTCCCCTGACCAAGGTGGTATTAAACGCGCCGAGCGATTTGCCAGTATGTTGGGCACAAAAAATTTTGTTGTGATAGATAAATTTCGCCCGCAAGTTGATCAAAGCAAGATCATTAAAATTTATGGCGAGGTAAAAAATCAAAATTGCGTCATAGTTGATGACATGACGCAAACCGGCGGCACATTGATTGAAACGGCTAAAATTTTGAAACAAAAAGGAGCTAGGGATATTTACGCGGTTTTAACGCATCTGGTAGCCACAGGTCCGGCGGTGAAAAATCTAAAAAAAGATAAATTGATTAAAAAAATTATTTTTACCAATTCAGTTGAAGCGCCGGAAGGGTTGATTAAAAGTAAAAAATTTGAAATGATCAGTTGCGAGGAGCTGTTGGTGAAGAATTTATAATTTTTTAAAAAATTTATGAAAAAAATATCCACAATACCAACCAGCCATTTTTTTGGCAAAAATGATTTGCACTTATTTGATCTGAAGAACATTTTTACCGCCTGTTCTTTGTGGCTTGAAAATGGCATGGAAAATTATATCGTGACTTATGATTTGTTTGTGCGGGATATGCCTAAACATAGAAATTTTTTAATTTTTGGCGGACTAGAGGAAATTGTTATGGATTTAAAAAATTGGAAATACAGCAAGGGAGAAATTGACTTCTTAAAAAAGTCCGGCTTGGCGACTCCTAAATTGGTTAATTATTTGAAAAAATTCAAATTCAAATGTGATGTGCGGGCGATGCCTGAAGGAACTATCTTTTTCCAAAAAGAACCAGTTATCAGGATAACCGGCCCGATATGCGATGGTAATTTACTGACTAATTTTTTATGCACAGCAGTTTTTGGTAATACTGCCTACATGTCAAAAATAATCCGGTCGCGTATTGCCGTCGGTAATAAAAAATATATTACTGGATCGGGTATGAGAATAAACTCATTTGAGGCTGGTATGAAAGTATGTCGTTCGGCTTACGCAGTTGCAGCTTCATCAAATTATCCAGCGTTTTGCCAAAAATTTAAGGTGAGCATAAATCCGGCATCAATTAATGCCTACCACGCCATAATAAAATCATTTCCCTCGGAAAAAGAAGCATTTATGGCTGCAGCTAGACTTTTTCCAAATAACGCGCGGGTAATGGTTGACACTTATGATTTTAAAAAAGGCATAAAAAATGTGATTGCAGTATCAGCTGAACTGACAAAAGAAAATAATGAAATTGTAGAAATAAATATTGACAGCGGCGATCTGTATGGGCGATCGGTTTATGCCAGAAAACAATTTGATAAACATGGCTTACAACATATTAAAATTTTGGCTTACAGTAATTTAGATGAATATAAAATATTGGCCTTAGAAAAAAGAAAAGCGCCCATTGACACCTATGTCACACAAACGGAAGTATGCACTCTAGCTGACAGCCCAAAAATTGAAGTGGTTTATAAACTGGCCGAAGTTAAAAACGGTAGTCAGATAAGGCCAGTGGCCAAACTGACCAAAGGCAAGGAAAGTTATCCGGGCAAAAAGCAGGTTTACAGAAATTTTATCAACCATAATTTCGCTTATGATGTGCTTGGCTTAGAGAATGAAAAACGCGGTTTGCCATTATTAAAAAAAATATTTGATCATGGCAAATTGGTCCATAATCTGCCAAATCTTTTTGAAATCAGTAAATATGTGGACAGCCAGTTGGCCCATCTGCCGAAAAAATATTTAGCGATTGACAGAGAGTATAAGTATCCGGTTAAGATCAGTCCTAAGCTGGAGAAATTAATTAATAAAACCAAAAAACAAATTCAACGGGCTTATCTTAAAACTTAATAATTATCATTAATTTAAATATTCTTTTCAGAATATTTAAAAAGGGCAAAAATATGAAAAGAGAACAATTGGATTTTTTTCACGAACAAGACCCTATACAAAAAGAATTATATTTGCGAGCCAAATTTAAAGTAGGTATCTT
>PEXX01000013.1 GCA_002778965.1 Candidatus Kuenenbacteria bacterium CG08_land_8_20_14_0_20_37_23
GTTGTTGTAAACTCGCGACAGTCCGATCAGCTGTTAATAATGCCCGTTATCATAACTGCTTGCTTTTTCAAATTCATCGTTTATATCTTTAGCGTCTTTTGTGTCTGTGTCCGGATCATATAAAAGACAGTGAATCGTTATCTCCTTTCTTGTTAAGGTTAAAGTGTTTAAAGACTTGCATTTTGGGCATTTTTTCTCTTCTTTCAAAAATCCTTCCACTTCGGCAATATTGGCGAAATGATAGAAACATTTCGCGCAACGCCACATATGAGCATAATTGCTGCCATTGGACATAGTAAATATTTATTGGCAATTTTAATTTTTTTATCTTAACATTACTCGCCTTGATTTGCAAGTTATTTTTTGGCTAATAATAACGCGCATTTTAAAACAATTAAAATAACTGTGGATAACTCTGGTCGCGCGATAAATTTTATATAAAAAACAAACATCTTTCCTGACGTTTTCCAGTTGTTTCCAGCCGATCATCATGGTCTTTTCATCTTTTCCGCATCTTTAATGTCTTTACCAAATTTTAAAGTTGCCTCAATTACATTTCTTGTTCCATCTGAAAATCCCTCTAGTTCATGCCAACCATTGTCTCTCGCCGGCATACCTTCTATATCCACATTATAAACAATCACTTTGTTCCCGTACGAATTTTCGTAAGTGCATCGTTTTATGTATTTAAGTTTGCCAAAACCGCCCTGAATTTCAATAATATTTTCTACTTTAGCTCCTTTCATTTCAGGCGGACTCGGCGAAGGAACAAAATCATCAGGATCAATATTTTCAAGCTGTTTATCAAGACTGCCGAATTTTTCTTTATGTTCTCTATTGTTATTAAAAAGATCAATAATTTTCTTCATTCTTTTTGCCAATCCCAATACTTCCATTTCCACATCATCGCTGATCCTATTTGGGGCTTTCTCCTTGTTCTTCTCTTCAATTTTCTTGGCAATCTTCTCAAATATCTTCAAGTGTTTTTGGCTGAAATTGATTTTTATGTTTTCAATCGCTTGAGTTATTTCGTTTTTTGATTCTTTTTCCTGAACCTGTCCGCCATCACTATCGTATCCCCCGCCGTCTTCTCCTATCTCTAATGTCTCGCCACTTCTTGCCGGAAACTTGAGAGTGCTGGACGATTCAACTTTCGCTTTTGAAAATTCAACCGGTTTTTCTTTGGCAAACAGGCTTGATCCGATGTTCGTGCCCATTAAAAAAATCAACGCCTTTGTCAGCAAAATTCCTGTTTTTCTTCCGATTTTTGAGGGCGGTTTTATATGATAGTTAACTTCATCTACATCATTTTCCTCTTTATTTATTTCCTCTGTTCTATCTATTCTCTCTGTTCCATCTGTTTTTTCTGTTCCATTTGGAAATCTGATTTTCCTCCGTAATTTCTCTATTTTATCAGGTATATTTATTCTAATTGGCTCTTTTTCTGGATATTTTTTTATTGAACCAATTTCAACTGGAATATTTTCATTTTTTGGCGTTCTAAATAACATTGATTCTTCCCCTGCTCTACATGGTGTTTCTGGACCCATATTTTTCTTAAATCAATTATCAATTTAACAGTTCACGATATAAACTAATTGCCATATAAATCAACTCAACTCAATTTAGCCCGACAGTTTTCAGCTGCTATAAAATTCTGACAGTTTCCCCGGCAACGCTCTCTAAAAAATGTAATTTTAAGGCTATCATAATCAGCGCCAGAAGTAAAACAAACAACAAATGCAGGATAATCGGTTTATGCTGAATTTTTATTCTTATAAATACTGTCAAAAGCAGATTTATCAGCACGAATATGGCAATGATCCATAGCGCTCTCTCGGTATAAAATATTATCTTGGCGATTTTGCTGTTGTACCTGCTGTCTTTAAAAGTTACTTCAATTTCATCTCCGCTGCCGATAAGAGTGGCCCCGGCTATGGCAGGAACTTCTTCGCTCAAACCGGCTTGAAACCGCAATAACCCGCGCGATACAAAAGTTTTGCCGAAATGCTGCACAACGACCGTTGTCTGGCGGCCGTCAATTTCTCCGACCACGACCGCGACTCCAATCTCATCATAATTCTTATTGAGCATATTTTCTCTGTGCGTCGGACTGGCCATCCAAGCGGCCACGGCTTCTTCCGCTTCTGAAAAATTCATCGCCAAATTCTCGCCGGCATAAGTATAATTATACCCGACCAGCTTGAACCATTCCCATGGATTAACGCCTTGCGGAGAATCGTGACTGAAATAGTTGTTCGCGACCATATCCTTGGCTTTCATCATCGCTGATTCGTCAAGCAATGGGTTGCGCATTAAAACAGACGCTCCTATCGCCGCTCTTTCCTTATTGGCAAGCTCTATGATCCTTGCTGACGTTACAGTGGAAAACTTGGCTAAACTTGGCGCTGTGGCAAAAAGAAAACACAGCGCAAAAATCTTAACACCCAAAATCAAGGCGCTGTAAAAATGAAGCGCTTTATGCCGAACCAAATGCGGCTTATGGTCATTATGCGCGGAAGGAATCACATAATGATGCAATTTTCTCTTCGGTTTTTGGATAAAATTCATCAAGCTACGCAACCGACAATTAATAAAAAGAAATAAAACCGCTGATCCTGATTCAATTATAACAAATCTTAATTTTTAAACAAACTATTTTGGTTTTATTGGATTCTATTTTTTATGTTTTGTTAATTGAGTCTTAAATTTTGAGTTTTGGATTCTTAACTTATCAACATCCCCGTCGTTTTTCAACTCTTGACACAGACTGCTCTCGCTCTTACAATTAATTTATAGCTAAAATTAGCTAAGATATATCATAATTCTTGCTAATATGAGGGACATTGATTCCCAAGTTTTTAGAACACTTATAAATCTATGGCATCTCCCGCGCAACCGCAAATCTTAGACGATAAAAGTCAAAAAAAAATAATACAAAAAGCCGACTTTGAAAAAAGGGCCATGGTCAGCAGGGAAAAATACCGCCAACATGCTTTCATGCTTATGCTTGAAATTGCCGCGATTATCGCCATCCCAGCTTTTACCGCGCTTGTTATCGGCAAAAAAATCAACAATAACGGCTACCTGTTGCCATTGATCGCGCTGGCTTTTGTCATTTCCTGGACTATTATCATCATCAAATACATACGTTTCAACAAGCGTGTCAAGCAAGTAGACGCGCGGATTAAAAAAGAAAAGGAGGCAATTGAACGATGGCATTAATGGCATTACGGATGTTTAAAAATTAAAAATTTTAAAATTCAGAAATTATATTTATTATGTTTCTCCAAGTACAAACCGATAATCCGCCGCTTCAGCCTGAAACGCTTTTCCACATAGCCGGCTGGCCGATAACCAACACCCAAATTATGCTATGGCTAATTCTGATTTTGCTCGTTATTATTTTTTTCAAAATCAAAAAATTTCAACTAAAGCCGGATTGTAAATTCCAGCACGTTGCCGAAATGCTGTATGAAGGCATGCGCGGCTTTATCCAACAGCTTACAGGCAGTAAAAAACATACTGAAGCCATTTTCCCATTGATTGGAGCAATCTTTATTTTTATCGGTTTTTCTAATCTGATCGGCTTAATTCCCCTTTTGACAAGCATTACATACCAAGGCGCGGCATTGTTGCGCACGCCGACTAATGATTTCAATACAACTTTCAGCCTTGCGCTGTCCATGATTATCTTAATCCAAATTACCAGCATGAAAAATTGGGGCGTTTGGGGGTATTTAGCGAAATACATAAAAATCAAAGAAATTTTTTTGGGTTTTAAAAAAGGAATTGGCAGCGGCTTTATGGCTATCATTGAATTTTTCATCGGCCTGCTGGATATTATATCGGAAATAGCCAAAGTTATTTCGCTTTCTCTTCGTCTTTTCGGCAATATGTACGCCGGCGAAGTCATGGCGGCAATTATCCTTGGCGCCTTTGCTTATGGCCTGCCGTCTATCTGGCTTGCCATGAATCTGCTCGTAGCCGTTGTGCAAACAGTTGTTTTCGGATCACTCACGGCCGCCTATTATATGATGGCCGTAAAACCGGAGGAAGCCACCAATAAAAATCAATTTTAAATTTTATTTTAACAACTAATACATAAAATTTATGGACGTAGAATCAGCGCGCCTTATCGCCAAAAGCATCTGCACAATTACTATGGGCGGTTCGGGTATTGGCGAAGGTTATCTCATAGGCAAAGCCCTCGAGGCCATCGGCAGAAATCCTGAAATGGAGGGCAGTATTTTTAGTAAAATGATTATCGGAGTGGCAATGGCGGAATCAACGGCCATTTATGCTTTAGTTGCGTTTTTCATAATATAAAAAATACCCAAAAACTCAAGCATCAGCCATTTAGACAATATTCTAAAAGTTTAATAACTATTTGGACATTTTTTTAAATCTATGGCCATTCTTGAAATTCTAGGCAAAATCGGTTTTGACTGGCGTATGGGATTGGCTAATCTCATTAATTTTCTTATTATTTTTTTGATACTAAAAAAATACGCCTTCGGTCCCATTGCTAAAAAAATTAAGGAACGGGAAGACAAAATAAATCAAGGGCTGTCAGACGCGAAGCGTGCGTCTTCAGAAGTTATGATGGCCAAAGCCAATTATGAGAAAACAATAAACGATGCCAAGCGCGCCGCAAATCTTATTATTTCCAACTCAACAACGCAAGGACGCGCTTTGATAGACGCGGCCGCGCAAGACGCAAGCACGAAAGCAGATCATATTATTGCCAGCGCCAAAAAAATTATCGGCCAAGAAAAAGAAAAGATGATGTCTGAAATAAAAGAAGAAACAGTGGCTCTAGCCATAGCCATATCTGAAAAAATATTGAAAGAAAAATTTGACGAGAAGAAAGACGAAGCATTAATAAAAAAATTGATTGGAAAATAAATCAATCAATTAATCGCATAATATGTTCCACAATTCAAAACAGATCGCAAAAACTCTTATCAAGCTTGCCAGCGACTATAAAGACAAAGAAATTTTAATTATAGAAAATTTTATCAAATTCGCCGAGCGGAAAAATATCCTCCACCAGCTGCCGAGAATTGTCAAATATCTTGAGCTTGAAAATAAAAAAAGATCAGCCGCGGAAAGATTGACTGTCAGCAGCCAAAAAAAATTATCGGCATCGCTCATCAAGAATATCAAAGAATACGTCCGCGTCGCTCCGGAAACCGAATTGGACGAAATACCGGACGAAAATATCAAAGGCGGCTTTATAGCGAGACACAAGAATATGATTTACGACGCTAGCATAAAAACGCAACTTGCCAAATTAAAAAATAATTTAATCATATAATAATTTAACAATCAAATCTTATGCCAACTGACGATATTATCAAATATTTAAAAAAACAAATAGCCGATTTTGAAACCGCCATTGATGTTTCAGAGGTCGGCACGGTGATTGAAATCGGCGACGGCATCGCGCGCGTCAGCGGACTTGAAAATTGCCAGGCATCGGAAATGCTTGAATTTCCGGGAAATACCATGGGAGTTGCCCTAAATCTGGAAGAGGAAACTATCGGCGCCATACTGCTCGGAGATTTCACGCATATCAAAGAAGGCGACCCTGTTAAGCGCACAAACAGAGTGCTCTCCATGCCTGTTTCAGACAAAATGATAGGAAGAGTAATTGATCCGCTTGGCAATCCTCATGACGGACAAAAAACAATCAAGAGCGGCAAATATTACCCAATAGAAAAAATAGCACCGGGCGTGATGACGAGAGAACCTGTTTCCGAACCTGTCCAGACCGGCCTGAAAGCCATTGACGCTATGATACCTATCGGCCGCGGACAGCGCGAACTGATCATCGGAGACAGACAAACCGGCAAAACTGCCATTGCCATTGACACGATTATCAATCAGAAAGGACAGAATATAATATGCATTTACGTGGCCATTGGACAAAAAAAATCAAAGATCGCGAAAATCGTTGATAAATTGAAAGAAACCGGCGCGATGGAATATACCGCGGTTGTTATGGCCGGCGCCAGCGATCCGGCGTCGCTTTCGTATCTCGCTCCATACTCCGGCGCCGCCCTGGCTGAATATTTTATGGACCAAGGCAAAGACGTCCTGATTATCTATGATGATCTGTCAAAACATGCCTGGGCATATCGTGAAATATCGCTTCTTCTGCGCAGGCCTCCGGGACGCGAAGCGTATCCTGGCGATATCTTCTATCTTCATTCGCGCTTGCTTGAAAGAGCCTGCAGACGCAATCAAGAATCCGGCGGCGGATCCATTACAGCTCTGCCTATTATTGAAACGCAATCTGGCGATGTATCAGCCTATATTCCAACCAATGTTATCTCAATTACCGACGGACAAATTTTCCTTGAATCAAATCTTTTTTACAAAGGGATTCGTCCCGCCCTAAATATCGGAATCTCTGTTTCGCGCGTCGGCGGATCAGCACAGCTGAAGTCAATGAAAAAAAACGCAGGCAAACTAAAACTTGATATGGCCCAATACAGAGAAATGGAAGCTTTCGCCCAGTTCGCTTCAGACCTTGATCCTGAAACCAAAAAACAGCTTGAGCGCGGCGCAGTCATCACCGAGCTAATGAAACAGCCTCAATATTCGCCTGTTCCGGCGGCCAACCAAGTAGCTATAATCTACGCAGTAAATAACGGCTATATGGATGACATTTTGGTTGAAAAAATAAGTAAATGGGAAAAAGATTTTTACAATTTTATGGAATCCAACAAAAAAACAGTTCTTGACGCGTTGAAAAAAGATTGGAACGCGGATATTGAAAAAAAATTGAAAGAAGCGATTGAGGAGTTTAAGAAAGTAAAATAACCGAACCGCGGAAAAACGCGCAATATTACTTATAATTCTATGCCAATCAATACCAAAGCAATCAAAAACAGAATACAATCGGTGAAAAACACGAAAAAAATCACCAAAGCTATGGAGATGGTTTCAGCCGCTAAAATGAAGCGCGCGACAGACAATGCCCTTGGCACGCGCGCCTACGCGGAATTGGCGCTTGAACTGCTTGTCAATATATCGCGCGACCAGACAATCAAGCATCCATTGCTTGATCAACGCAAGGTAAAAAAAATATTAGCCGTTGTTATCGGTTCAAATAAAGGCCTGTGCGCCAGCTATAACGCCAATATAGGAAAACAAGTTCTTGATTTTTTAAATAGCCACCAAGATAAAGAGATTGATTTTATAACTGTCGGCAAAAAGGCCGAAAATATCGCGCGCAAAATAGGCCGCCCTGTAATAGCGAGTTTCATAAATTTTTCCGATAATCTAAAAATTGAAGAAATTTCCGGATTGACAAAAGTCGTTATTGATGGATTTCAAACGCAAAAATACGATCAAGCGGTTATGATTTATACTGATTTTATCTCGCCAATCCGATATCAAGCTAAAAATAGGAATCTGCTTCCCATAAGCCAGGAAAATATCAAACACATGATCAGTGATCTCGGCAAGGGCAGCATAGAGGAAAAAGATATGCGCATCAAAAATATGACACTCTATCTTTTTGAACCAAACGAAGAATCAATCTTGAGTCAAGTTTTGCCAAACCTGACTGAAGTGCAAATCTATCAGTCTCTGTTGGAATCAATCGCTTCCGAACACTCGGCGCGCATGATGGCCATGCGCAATGCTTCTGATTCCGCCGAAGAAATGATAGGTGAATTGATTTTGAACTTTAATCAGGCAAGGCAAGCTGGAATCACGCAGGAAATCGCCGAGATTGCCGCGGGCGCGATCGCTTTAAAATAGCGGCCGCGCGAAAACAAAAAACAAATAGAGAAGAACATCTTTATATTCCGATTTATTATAAAATAACAAAATTATGTCTAATCAAAATATCGGCAAAATAAGCCAAATTATTGGCGTCGTTGTTGACGTTAACTTCCCCAAAAAAATACCAGCCATTCACTCTGCCTTGACAACTGAAATTAACGGGCAAAAACTCGTGCTGGAAGTGCAACGGCATCTTGGACTGAATGAAGTCAGAACAGTGGCTATGGGGGCTGTGGACGGTCTAACGCGCGGACAAACGGTTATTGATACTGATGAACCTATTTCTGTTCCAGTCGGCAAACAGACACTCGGACGGATGTTCAACGTGCTTGGAGAAGAAATTGATGGCCATGGCAATATAATTACAAAAAAAAGATATCCAATTCACCGGCCGTCTCCAAAATTTTCCGCGCAGTCAACAAAATCAGAAGTATTGGAAACCGGCATCAAAGTCATTGATCTGATCTGCCCATTTTTAAGAGGCGGTAAGATAGGACTTTTCGGCGGCGCTGGCGTTGGCAAAACAGTAATAATTCAAGAATTAATCAGAAATATAGCATCTGAACACGGTGGATATTCTATGTTTGCCGGCGTTGGCGAGAGGACTCGCGAAGGCAATGATCTTTACCGCGAAATGAAATCAGCAGGCGTCTTGGAAAAAACAGCTCTCGTTTTCGGACAGATGAATGAACCGCCAGGAGCACGCGCAAGAGTAGCTTTGACAGCGCTTTCTATGGCCGAATATTTCCGCGACGAAGAACACAAAGACCTGCTACTTTTTATTGATAACATTTTTCGTTTCACCCAAGCCGGATCCGAAGTTTCAGCGCTTTTGGGCCGCATACCTTCAGCAGTCGGATATCAACCGACTTTGGCGACTGAAATGGGTGAATTGCAAGAACGTATTACTTCAACAGACAAGGGTTCTATTACTTCTGTCCAAGCGATTTATGTTCCTGCAGACGATCTGACTGATCCGGCTCCGGCAACAACTTTTTCTCACCTTGATTCAACCGTTGTGCTTTCACGTTCGCTCGCAGAACTCGGAATCTATCCTGCTGTTGATCCGTTGGATTCCAATTCAACTATACTTGACCCTAATATCGTCGGCGCTGATCACTATAATACAACGCGCGAGGTTCAAAGAATCCTGCAAAGATACAAAGACCTGCAAGACATTATCGCGATTCTTGGCATGGAAGAATTGTCCGATGAAGATAAGAAAATAGTCGGCCGTGCCAGAAAAATTCAAAGGTTCCTGTCACAACCGTTCTTTGCAGCCGAACAATTCACCGGATCAGCCGGCAAATACGTGCCGCTCCAGAAAACCGTAAAGGGATTTAAAGAAATCATTGATGGACAGCACGACGACAAAGGAGAACAGGCGTTCTATATGAAAGGCGGCATTGAAGAAGTTAAATAGAATCTATTATGCCCGATAAACGCACAATTAAAATAAAAATAGTTACTCCGGAGCGAGTTGTTCTGGAAGACACATGCACAGAAGTTATTATTCCGACAACCACTGGAATAATCGGAGTTTTAGCGCGCCATACGCCGCTGGTATCCATCCTCAAACCGGGCGAAATCAAATTAAAAAATGGTGGTGAAATCACATCTTTTGCGGTTTCTTCTGGATTTGTAGAGGTCCGGCCAAATTCAAAAGTCGTTATTCTGGCCGATACGGCCGAACACGCCGGCGAAATAGATATTGAACGCGCAGAAACCGCAAGACAAAGAGCTGAAAAAATGCTTAAAGAAAAAACATCGGCGGAAGACGTGGAATACGCGCACTTGCAAGCTATAATAGAAAAAGAAATAGCTCGCGCCAGAATTGCCAGAAAATACCGCAAGATCGCGCCCAAAATTTAAACTGATGGAATAGAATTTAATCATCAATACTGGGCTTGTCAATTTGCAATGCCTCAATTTTTTTTTCTCCATCAGTAATCTTGACTACATCCTTGTCAATTTTACCAAATTCTTTATAGGCCTGGTTAAACATATTGACCGTAGTCCCCAAATTGTTTCCCAATTTGCGCAAATACGCGTCATAATTCATGAGATGTTTGCCAAGCTGTTCCACTTGTTTTCTTATTTCTTTCGCTCCTTCTTCAATCTGCAATGCCCGTAAACCTTGCATTACGGTTTGCAGATAAGCAAAAAACGAAGTCGGCGAGACAATAATCACATGCTTGTCTTTAAAAGCGTATTCAATCAAATCGCGCGTATTGACTTTGACAGCGCCGACTTGCGAAACAAGCAGATCGTAATAAATTCCTTCCGCGGGAATAAACATAAAGGCAAAATCCATTGTATCTTCCTTTGGACGGATATATTTTGAAGTCTCATCAATCCTCGTTTTCAAATCGGCTTTGAAACTTTTCTCCATTTGTTCCCTTCTCACCTCGTCTTTCTCCTGCGCCAATCTGTTATAATTTTCCAGAGAAAATTTGGAATCAACCGGAATAATTTTGTCTTTGATAAATATTACCGCGTCCACGATTTCCCCGTCTTTGAATTTATACTGCATCTGATAGCTCGCGGGCGGCAATACATTTTTTAAAGTCGTTTCAAGATAATATTCTCCGAGCACGCCGCGTTGCTTGGGATTTTTCAAAATATCCTGCAGATTCTGCAGCTGGTCAGCAAATCCAACGACCTGTTTGTTGGTCGCTTCCAATTTTTCCAGTTTTGATGTCACGTCAGTAACAATCCTGAAAGTATCGGCTGTCTGCCTCTGCATGACGGCCGATGTCTGCGCAGAGTGTTTCTGGATAAATTCCAAATTTTTCTCCAGACTGCCTTTCATTTCATCTTTAATTTTGGACATTTCATCCCGCATTTCTTTTAATCTCTCATCCTGACCAGTATCTTTGTCTTTTTTGCGCGACAAAAACCAAAACACCGCCAAAAAACCGAAAATTATGGTTATAAGTATTACTATCTGAAACGCGCTTGACATATATTAATTTTAGTGTAAATTTGAGTTTTTTTATTCTTCCAATTATTTGACACTAGGGCATAATCCCCTTTGAAATTTTCCCTAATCTTGGTAAACTTAATATATTGAAGTAAGC
>PEXX01000007.1 GCA_002778965.1 Candidatus Kuenenbacteria bacterium CG08_land_8_20_14_0_20_37_23
TAATCATACAACATTCTACTGCCTTTTATCCATTTAAACTTGTAAATTATCCTCATTTTTGACTCCTTTGGAGTCCGAAATGTATCTGAACTTATTCAACACTCCGGATAGATACCGGATCAATGCCTAAATTTGCAAAAGTCAACGTATTGGCGACAAAGCGTGGCCAGATCCTTCATTTCTTTGTCACTATAACTTTTGTAATTTACAAAGGCTATATCATTCATCTTTTTAGCTGGTTCAAATTTTTGCAAATAATATCGTTTTGCCCCATGAATCATTTTTGCCATAGCGATTAAATCCTCTTTGATATGTAAAATTGGTAGAATTGTTGAACGGAATTCATAGTCTTTTGCTGATTTCATTATGATGCGAATACTCCTCATTATTTTTGAAAAATCAATACTCGCATTGGTAACTTTTTGATAACTGATCTCCGGGGCTTTAATGTCCATAGCCACATAATCAACTAAATTACTTTTAATCAATTTTTCAAGCATATACGGATTAGATCCGTTTGTATCAATCTTGATCAAATATCCAATCTCTCTAATTTGTTTAATAAACCTGGGTAAATCTTTATGCATTGTTGGTTCACCGCCAGTGATGACGACTGCGTCAAGCACTTTTTTTCTTTTCTGTAAAAATCTAAAAATTTTTTCTTCTTCGATGGCTTTTTCTTTGTTTATACACGTAACAAGCTCTGGATTGTGGCAAAAACCGCAAACAAAATTACAGCCTGAAGTGAAAATAATCGCCGATACTTTACCAGTATAATCTTGAAGTGATGTTTTCTGCAATCCGCCAATAATCATAAAATAAAATAACGTAAAAAATAAATAGTCCACTGATAACAAAGCATTTCTCTTATAATTTTATAAACTGTCTGCGTATTATCCCCGCATCTGATTTTATAATAAAAATTCTTCCTTGCCTATGAGCTTGCCACAAAGAAGAGCCTTGTTTTAAACAATGCTAGACTAGAAATCGCGGCCGTCATAATCCGCCGCCAGTTGTTTGTCATAAGTTTGCCGATCATCAAATTCAGCTCTCTTCCCTTCATTCCATTGATTAATGGGTCTTAAATAACCTACGACTCGTGAATATATTTCACAACGCGTTCTTTTTGTGTTCTGATTTCCCATATATTTTTTTTAATTTTTAGAATATTCCAACCTTTAAATAATATCAATAAATTTAAAAACATCAAAAAAATTTAGTTTCGGATTTCTATTCTTCAAATAATTTTTCCTGCTTTGCGTCTATATTAGGAGATACAGCTATTTCTGTATAACCGATTTCCTTGTCGCATTTTGGACACCAATGATGCTCTCCAGCCAGATAGCCATGAATTGGGCATACACTAAAAGTAGGCGTTAAAGTGTAATATGGCAAAGTATAGTTTTCAGCAATTTTTTTAATAAGCTTTTTTGTGGCTTGTATGGAAGGCATTTTCTCTCCCAAAAATCCGTGTAAAACTGTCCCGCCAGTATATCTTCTCTGCAGGCTATCCTGCAAATCAAGCGCCGTGAAAATATCATCACTAAAATTAACCGGCAGTTGTGATGAATTCGTATAATATGGCTTGGCCCCTCTTGTCTGGTAAGCCTCTTCATTGGCAACTTTAATATCGGCAAATCTCTTTTTATCAGCTTTTGCAAAACGATATGTTGTTCCTTCTCCTGGGGTTGCCTCCAGATTATATAAATGACCTGTTTCTTCCTGAAATTCACTAATTTTCTCCCTCATATGGTCAAGAGTTTTCTCAGCGAATTTATGACCAATATGAGTTGTGATATTTTCTCCCGAAAAATTAGCTATTGATTCATTCAGCCCAAGTAGCCCAATCGTATTAAAATGATTTTTCCAATATTCCCCGAATTGATCTTTTATTCTCTTTAAATAAAATCTTGAATACGGATAAAGACCCATGTTTGTAAATTTTTCAATAACCTCTCTTTTCGTTTCTAGCGATTCCTTGGCTATTTCCATTAAAGTATTAAGCCGTTTAAAATATTCCTCTTCGTCTTTTGATAAATAGCCAATTCTTGGCATATTAATCGTTACTACGCCAATGCTGCCAGTAAGCGGATTCGCGCCAAAAAGACCCCCGCCTCTTTTTTTAAGTTCTCTGTTGTCAAGCCTAAGACGACAGCACATACTTCTCGCATCATCCGGGTCCATGTCAGAATTAATGAAATTAGAAAAATAAGGTATTCCATATTTTGCGGCCATTTCCCATACTGGATTAAGCATTTTATTATCCCAATCAAGATCTTTTGTTATATTGTATGTTGGTATAGGAAAAGTAAATACTCTTCCCTTGGCATCGCCGACTAAATTCATCTCTGCATAAGCCCGATTGAACATGTCCATTTCTTTTTGAAAATCTTTGTATTTTTCATTTCTAACCTCACCACCTATAATAATATTTTCTTGCGCAAGTTTCCCAGATAATTTTAAGTCCATTGTAATATTGGTAAATGGCGTTTGAAAGCCTACGCGGGTTGGAATATTCATATTAAACATAAATTCTTGCATCGCTTGCCTTACTTGCTTGTATTCAAGGCCATCAAAACGGATAAATGGGGACAGATATGTATCAAAGTTTGAGAAAGCCTGCGCGCCGTTCGCTTCTCCCTGCAAAGTATATAGAAAATTTACCACCATTCCAAGAGCGCTCCTAAAATGTTTTGGCGGATTGCTTTGGACTTTACCCTCAACTCCAGTAAAACCATATAGCAAAAGATCTCTCATGTCCCATCCGCAACAGTAAGCCGCAAGAAGCTGCAAATCATGAATATGTAAATCTCCCTCAACGTGCGCTCTCCTTACTTCTGGCGAATATACGGCACTCAACCAATAGTTTGCAGATATAGTGGAAGCAATATGATTATTCAATCCTTGTAAAGAGTAGGCCATGTTGCTGTTTTCTTTGACTCGCCAATCGAGTTTATTCAAATATTGATCTATAAGATCGTTTGAATTAATAAATTTATTAAGATCTCTAATCCTAGCGTGTTGATCGCGATAAAGAATATATGCTTTAGCCACATCGACAAGACCCTCTTTTATAAGAATTTCCTCGACTGCGTCTTGAATCTGCTCTACGCCAGGCAATGTGTGTCCATCAAATTTTTTGTCCAATATTTTGACAACTTTATTAGCCAACTTTTCAGCGATACCGCGATCCTCTTTGCCTGACACTCGCAAAGCTTTAAAAATTGCTGTCGTTATCTTGTCAGCGTCAAAGCTCATTATGCGGCCATCTCTTTTTTTTATTTGTTTGATCTGTGATTTAGCAGGCATTAAACATTGAGAAAAATTAATCATCTATTTATTATTACCATTGCCGCATTTATGCCATACTGATATTATTATTTTCTTTTATTGGCTATTTTTTTTAATTCCTTCTGAAATGTTTTAACGTCTTCAAATTGTCTATAAACTGAAGCAAAGCGGATATAAGCAATCTTGTCAAACTTACGCAAGTATCGCATAACGATTTCACCGATTTCTCTACTGGTAATCTCATTTCTGCTTGATTTCTTCTGAATATCTCTTTCAATTTTGTTTAAAAGTAACTTAAATTGATCTTCGGTATAAGATCTTTTTTCTAACGCGTGCAAAACTCCTCTCTCTGCCTTTTCTCTTGAATATGTCTCCCGACGGCCATCCCTTTTAACAACCAGAAGATCTAAAATTTGCATTTCTTCATAAGTTGAAAATTTAAATCCGCATTTGCCGCATTTTCTTCTGCGCCGGACGCAAACGCCGCTGCTAGATAATCTTGAATCTACAACTTTTGTATCTTTAAAATTGCAAACCGGACATTTCATAACGTGTATCTCCAAATATATCTTCCATCCACTCAAAATTACAATTGATAGTTATATATTGAACAAAATATTGTCAGAAATACAGTATCAAAAAATATAAACACAAAGTAAATAAAAACTATATATTGTGTAGCTACTACTAAGTATATCACAATATATAGTATTGTCAAGGCCCCAAAAAAATAACCCGCCTGAAGAAAAAACAATACTCTTCTGCAAATCCGAAGCCTTTCTTTAAAATTAATTATATATCATTTTTTCTCGCTGTCCAAGATAAGTTATCCACCGTTTGCCTATTTAAGATATGGACATAAACTTTATTTATTATCTATCATCACCGCTACCTCTCAAAACCCCCCTTGCGTGCCTTGAATACAGCTTAGTAAGATTAACTGTCGCAATATCATCAAGTGCAACATGAAGCTCTGATGCCAATTGGCTAATATACCACAAGACATCACCTAACTCTTTTTTTATTTGCTCGCGCATATGCTCGTCTATTCGCCCACCATTGTCGCGAATAACTTTTTTAATCTTCTCTGCGACTTCGCCAGCTTCTCCGCAAAGTCCTAAAATAGGATATATGAAGTTGTTGCCCTTATTGGGATAAATAGCTGTTTTTCTTGATCGGCGCTGGTATTCTTCAAAATGCATATTTTTATTAGTCTGATTTAATATGTATTATATCATTTTTTTAATCAGCAGTAAAATTTTTAAATTTCTTAACAAAATCATCTATGTTCTCACGATCATGAGCGATTGGCTTACCGAAGAATGGCACAAAATTATTTGACTGATACAGAGTGTTGACACCTGAATTTAGATTAGTTATAATATATTTGTAATTAATGATTATTTTTTAGTTATGAAATTAGCAGTTATTAAAACCGGCGGAAAACAGTATTTAGTCAAAGAAGGTGATATTTTGAGGGTGGAAAAATTATCTAAAGATAATGGAGAAAATATAGAATTTGAGACACTCCTAGTTATTGAGGAAGACGGCAATGACCTAAAGATTGGAAATACTGCTTTGAATAATATTAAAGTTCAAGCCAGAATCGTTGAGCAGGGAAGAGCAAAAAAAGTGAAAGTGGTGCATTATAAACCAAAGACAAGATACCATAAAGTCTATGGGCATAGACAACCTTTTTCCAAAGTTAAAATCGTTGCGGTGATTTAGTTTTACAATCAATTGATATATTTAAAATCCCGGCATCAAGCGGGATTTTGTATTTTGGAACTATTTTTTCTAAAGCTGTGATCTGTTGTTTATTGCGTTTGACAATGTGATTTCATCAGCATATTCAATGTCGGCGCCCATAGGCAGACCGCGCGATAAACGTGTCAATTTGATATTTTTGAACTTTTGTCCAATCATTTTTTTGATATAAATAATTGTTGATTCTCCTTCAATTGTAGGGTTTAGGCCAAAAATAATTTCTCTAATTTGTTTATCATTGAGTCTTTCAATAAGGCTTTTGATGTTTAGCTTGTCAGGAGTAATGTTACTTATTGGTTCTATAAGTCCGCCAAGGACGTGATATAAGCCATGATAAACCGAGGTTTTTTCAAGACAGATGATGTCCTGTGCTTCTGCCACAACGCAGATTTTTGTTTTATCACGTCTCATATTTTCGCATATCTGGCACAGCGGCTTTTCAGAATAGTTGTTGCAAATTTTGCAATGACGTATTTGTTTGCCGACTGTTATGAGCGCGTTGGCGAATTCAATGAATGTGTTTTTATTATTTTTTTTGAGCAAATTAAATACCAACCGTTCAGCGGTTTTATCACCAAGTCCTGGCATGGCGCTGAAATTCGCTATGAGTTTTTTTATTGGTTCGGAGTATTGCATAATCAGATTTTTTATGAAACAGTTAATTCTTCTACGCGCTGTTCTAAATTTTTGAAAGATACTCTATTTTCATCAAAAAATAGAGACGCTGTTCCAGTCGGGCCGTTACGGTGTTTTTTTATTAGAATATCTGCGATGTGCGGACGGTTTGTATCTTTTCTATAATATTCTTCGCGATAAATAAACATCACAACATCTGCATCTTGCTCGATTGAGCCAGATTCGCGCAAATCAGCGAGATTAGGTATCGGAGGATGACGTGATTCAACTTGGCGTGAAAGCTGTGACAGAGCCAGCACCGGCAGTCTCAATTCGCGGGCTATTGCCTTTAGGCCGCGTGAAATCTCAGATACTACTTGCACGCGATTATCTACACTGGATATTCCACGCCCCTCCATTAGTTGTAAATAGTCAATAACAATTAATCCAAGTCCACGTTCTGCTTGCAATCGTCTCGCCTTTGTGCGAATTTCCATAACATTTGCCAGTGGAGTATCATCAATGTAGATTGGAGCTTCTGACAAAGTGCCCATAGCATGGCCGATTAGCGAAAAATCGGATTCTCCCATATGTGTTTCTTTGTCAGACAGCTGGCCCGTTCTCATCTTCCATAGATCCACTTGAGCTTCAGCGCACAACATGCGGTCAATCAGCTGTTCTTTTGACATTTCAAGTGAAAATATACCCACTGGTATTTTTTGCTTGACCGCAATTTGGCGCGCGATATCAAGCGCTAGACTTGTTTTACCCATTGAGGGCCGTGCCGCTATAATAATCAGATCTGATTTTTGCAGCCCAGCCAGTTTATTGTCCAAAGAAGTAAAGCCAGTAGGAATACCCCTTAGTTTGCCTTTTTCTTTATGCAATTCGTCGATCCTGTCGAAAGCTTCGCTTAACAGATTTTTTATTGACGAAAATTCAGGTTTTAAAAATCCTTGTGAAATGCCAAAGAGTTTATTTTCAGCAATATCTAGCAACGCGTCAATTTCTTTATCTTTGTTGTCAAAGGCGATTTTTTGTATTTCCGCGGATGTTGTGATCAGTTTTCTTAAGATATGTTTTTCTCTGACTATTTTTGCGTAATGCGCGATATTTGACGAAGTTGGTACAGCATTGGTTAATTCCGCCAGATATGATCTGCCGCCAATCTGTTCCAGCTGTTTTTTTCCCGTAAGTCTTGAAGAAAGGCTCAATATGTCAAGCGGTTCCTTTTTTGCGTAAAGATCAACTATAGCTTCATAAATCAGTCGATGGGCTTCCTTATAAAAATCCTCGCCAAGAAGAGAATCGGCTATCTTTGTAATGGCTTCTTTGTCAATTAAAAGAGAGCCGAGTACAGCTTGCTCTGCTTCTAAATTTTGAGGTGGTATTTGTCCCAGTATATCGGCCATATAATAGGTGAGATAGGCCAGCCGTTTTACTCTCTGGCGAAAATATATCTTTTATACATTTTAACACTTTAAAGTTATTAGACAAGATTTTTGTTTGCACAGCTTTTTACACAGGAAACCAACAATTTGAAGATTTTTAGACAAGAAGAAAGTTTAATGATATATTTAAATTATAAAGTATATGGATATTGAAAAAAATTTGTTTATTTTGGCTTTTGATCAGCGCTCTTCTTTGAAGCAGACTTTGTTTGGTAGCCAAAATATCACTAAACAAGAGAGAAGGTTGATGTGTGATTACAAAAAGTTGGTTTTTGAGGGTTTTTTAAGTGTTTGGAAAAAATTGGTTTACAAAGAAAGCTTGGCTGTTTTAGTTGATGAGGAGTTTGGTAGCGTGGTTATAAAATTGGCTAAAAGAAAAAAAATTAAATTTGCATTGTCGCAGGAAAAGAGCGGTCTCGATAGAGTCGCATTTGAGTATGGCAATAATTTTAGAGAAAAAATAAAAAAGATTAATCCAGATTTTGTTAAAATTTTAGTGAGATATAATCCGCGCCAAAAGCAGGAAAATAAAGCTCAATTAAAAAGGTTGAAAATAATGAGTGAGTGGTGTTGGAAGAACCATTATATTTTTTTGGTTGAACTCTTAGTGCCGCCAACAGAAAGAGATTTAAAACGTGTGCGCGGCTTTGTGCGAGTATATGATGAAAAAATTCGCCCAGGATTAGCAGTTAAAGCAATCAAAGAATTTTATAATTCAGACGTTTATCCAGATATTTGGAAAATTGAGGCTTTAAGCACTAAATTACAGTGGCATGATCTGCTTCTAGCTGTAGGTAGCGGGAAAAAAGGTGATATAGTGAAGGTGGTAATGCTTGGCAGGAACGCCAGTGTTGCACAAATCAATAAATGGATTTTAGCCTGTCCTAAAGATAGAGTGAGTGGTTTTGCTATTGGCAGGACTATCTGGCTGCGTTCAATTTTGGATTTACACGCAAAGAAAGTAAGTCGACTGGAAGCCACGCGGCAGATCGGAGAAAATTATTTTGAGTTTATTAAGCTATGGGAGAAGAAAGATAAATAGCATGACTGAATATTTTACAAAATTTGTTTGGCTATTTTATTATTTAATGGTGATAAATATTGTCACCTTTTTTATTTTTGGCATTGACAAATACTTAGCTGTGATAAAATGGAGGAGGATTGCGGAAAAAGTATTATTGATTTTGTCTGTTATTGGCGGATCTTTGGGCGGATTTATAGGGATGGAAATATTTCGGCATAAGAGAAGAAAGATGAATTTTTATTTGGTTATGCTTTTAATTCTTCTCGCGCATATCGCTTGTATTTATTTAATAGTTTTAAGATGTGTAGAATAAAAGAGACCCCACATTCAATTTATTGTTAAAGAAATAAAAATAGATGTAAAAAATTTTTATTCATTATTTTACCTTAATAAATCTAAAGTTCGAAATTGGATATATTGGCGGAGCGGACGGGACTCGAACCCGCGACCTCTGCCGTGACAGGGCAGCGTTCTAACCAACTGAACTACCGCTCCTTGGAGGGGATTTAGCTTCCCGCCAAATTATTTTTAATCTGCTCAATAATAGCATTAAAAATTTTAGGATTGTCTTTTGCCAAAGTTGCAAGAATCTTTCTATCTAGGCCGATATTTCTATCTTTAATCAGTTTAATGAATTTCGCGTAAGTCAGATTATGTTCTCGCAAGCCGGCGTTAAGACGTATTTGCCATAATCCTCTCGCTGTTCTTTTTTTTATTTTGCGGTCTCGCCAAGCGTGAACACCCGCCTTATGAGCGGCAGTGATAGCTTGCTTGATAAGTTTTTTGCGACCCCATTTGTAGCTTTTGGTTGATTTCAAGATTCTTCTTCTTTTTTTAGCATGCATTACACCGCGTTTTACTCTTGGCATATACTTTTTAAAAAATTATTAATTTGAATTGATTATTATGGAGTTGACAGATTCAATTTTATAAATAGATTTGTTGTCAAATTACAATTTCCTAGCAAATTGCAATTTTAGAGTTTTAAATATAAATAAAAATGCGCAATTTTTTAACTTATTATTTTTTTAATAGCTCTTGCATGAGACAGAGAGAGCGTGGTATCCCTTCTTTTATTTCTCGTTTTTTTCCCTGTTTCTTTCGCATTGAAATGGTTCTGGCTTTTTCTTATTTTTTTTACCTTGCCAGTTTTTGTGACTTTGAATCTTTTTGTAAGAGATTTTATCGTTTTTTTCTTATTGTTTAGCATAAAATTAGTTAATTTTTAATTATCTGCCGATGGTTGCGTTTATTTGCCCGCCTTGCTGGCTGATGGGCTGTACAATTTTCACAGCTTCTCCAAGAGACCTGATAAAACTGTTCATATTTTCGACAGCTATATTTTTATGAGCTTTTTCTCGGCCCCTTAAGACTATATTCACTTTCACTTTATTTCCATCATCCAAGAATTTTAGAGCTTGTTTTTGTTTTACTTCAAGATCATGCCCCTTAATCCTGAAAGATAATCTTATAACTTTTAACTCTGATACTTTTTGGTGAGCTTTGGCTTTGCGCATCCTTTTTTCAGTTTCATATTTATACTGGCCGTAATCTATTATTTTTACTACTGGTGGATTTGATTTTGGAGATACTTCTACTAAATCAAATTCGGCTTCCATGGCTTTTTTTCTGGCAGTATTAATGTCCACCACTCCGACCTGTTCGCCATTTTCGTTAATCAAAAAAACTCGCGGCGCTTTAATTTGCAGATTAATCATGAATTTTTTTACTATATCTTTTTGAGGCCTCGGTTTTCTGTATCTTCGCTGCATAGACAAAAATGAATTAGTGGTGGAGACGGCGGGTATTACACCCGCGTGTTAAAGCGATAAGAATCATTGTCTACTAACATAGTCTGTTTAAAAATTTCAAATTTAGAATATAAAGCAGACAAAAATTCTAAATTTAAAGCTCAGAAAATTTTCAATTGACTGGCCCGTAGCCGCCAATCAATCTAACCCGAATAAATGGCACCTGTTATTAGCTCACAGATTTTGCTAGACAGATGGCAGCAGGATTTAGGCTACTGCAGTGGCGAAAGCTGGTACGCTGAATGCTTGCGCAATCGCATCCTTGGCTTTAGCCAATATATTTTTGACACTTATTTTGTGCGAACATTTTGTTGTCAAGGTGTTCAGCTTGGTTAGCAATGATTGTTAAGGAACTTTAATCGAATTAAAACGTCCCCATGTGATTTTAAAATTTGAAGTTTGTGAATTAAAATTTTAAAATAAAGCCAAAACCAAAGATTTTCAATATTAACTTTTAGAAAAAAAATAGGTTAGCTTTGTTTGTAATTATATATAAATATAGAGGAAATGTCAAATATTTGTATGTGTTCACCAATATTTGGACTCCTGATCAATTTTTTTAATTCTCCAAGGACATTATGTATTGTAGCGGAGATAATTTGTTTTGGAAAGCACAGCGCGGTCTAATGAGCGAGACTTTTTACGAAAAGACTCTTAAGCCGCCTAGATCTTTGATAAGCGGACCAATTTGTGGTGCTCAATTATGGAGTAAGTTTGTTCATAAGGATAAAAAATCAGTTTGCTATAAAAATTTACCTACCACCAAAATAAATATTTTTTATTCTTTTGTCCTCTAAAATTTCCCTGCCGCCAGTTAAAACAATATGTCCATCT
>PEXX01000016.1 GCA_002778965.1 Candidatus Kuenenbacteria bacterium CG08_land_8_20_14_0_20_37_23
AACCGGATACAGTGCTGCGATACTGATTTTTATTTTTCAGTCTTTAAACAATTTTTTAATTCTTCAAATTTTTTCAATCTAGTTCAAGATGTAATTATTTTTTTATGTTTTGGTTGCATATCACCTTGATCGCATATTTTTTAAACGCAATCGCCGTTGTGACGGACAAGACACTTCTTAGGCGTGCCATTAAAAATCCTTTTGTTTATACTTTTTATGTCGCTACGCTGGGATCTATTCTCGTAGTTTTTATTTTTCCATTAGGAATCATCTGGCCCGGGTGGAGCCAATTTTTGATTAGCATATCTGCTGGAGGCGCGTTTTCAATTGGTTTATTTTTTTTGTATTTGGGGCTTAAAAAAGAGGATGCGTCCCGATTGGCGCCAATGGTTGGAGGATTAGTTTCAATTTTTGTTTTTATTTCGGCAATATTATTTTTGGACGAAGAATTGTCGGGAAATCAAATATTGGCTTTTATTTTAATAATCATTGGCACTTTTTTAATAGCGCTTGATTTTCAAGAGCACGGATTATGGAGTTGGCTGAAGAAAAAGATTGGCACAGCAAAGAATTTGGCGTTGCCCAAAATTAGAAAAACTCTGTTAATTGCATTGCCGGCGGCTTTGTTTTTTGGCCTCTCGTACATTTTAACAAAAGACGTATATAATCATCAGCCGTTTTTATCAGGCTTTGCGTGGACCAGATTAGGTGTTTTAGTTGTTGCTCTTTTACCGATGCTTTTTGCGAAAAATAGATATGATCTAAGGCATCAAAAAAAAGACACTAATGATTCAAAAGCGAAATATCGTTTTTTATTTGGTCAGGCTTGCGGCGGCATTGGAGCGGTGTCGATTCAGTATGCCATATCAATCGCGTCTGTTTCTTTGGTGCAGGCATTGCAAGGAACTCAATATGCTTTTGTATTTTTGGCAGTTTTACTGCTTACATATAACCATCCTAAGTTATTGCGGGAAAAAATATCAGTTCAAATAATGATCCAGAAGATTATCGCTGTTATGTTTATTGCCTTAGGCATTTGGTTGATTGCTGATAATTTAGCGTAGTTGAATTCGGTTGGGCCATCATGAAGCCAGCGACGTTAGCTTTGAATTTTTTGACTTTTATTTAAAAAAATGGCAGAATTAAAGCGTTATTATGACGCTTTTATTCATTACAAGAAAAGTTGATAAGAATGATCCACGCGCGGGATTTGTTTACTATTGGCTTAAAAAATTTGCCAAAAAATTGGATAAACTCATTGTCATTTGCCAGGAAAAAGAAAAAAGTCAAGAATTGCCTGAAAATGTTGAAATTTATTCTTTCGGCAAAGAGATGAGATACGGCAGATTGAGGCAATTC
Organism: Candidatus Kuenenbacteria bacterium CG08_land_8_20_14_0_20_37_23; assembly: GCA_002778965.1. Classification (GTDB taxonomy): domain Bacteria; phylum Patescibacteriota; class Patescibacteriia; order UBA2196; family GWA2-42-15. The sequence goes on from PEXX01000016.1 coordinate 1,360, forward strand.
TTGGTTTTTGGATTTTTGCTTTGGAAAAATGTTAGGCGCGTTGACGGTGTTTTTTCACATATGATGCCGATTTATTCAATTTTTGCCGGCCCCTTTTGTAAAATTTTCAAAAAGAAATTGGTGCAATGGTATACACACAAGACAGTTGATTGGCGATTAAGATTGGCGGATATTTTTATTGATGAGTTTGTTACAGCTTCAAAAATGAGCCTGCGGCTGCAGACAAAAAAAATGGTTAATGTTTTTGGACACGGTATTGAGGTAGATCGTTTTGTTCCAATTTCCAGGAAAATTTCAAATTCCAAGTTTAAAATTTTAACCGTTGGCAGAATTGCGCCCACGAAAGACATTGAATCAATGATCAAGGCAGTCTATGAGTTAAAGGAAGAGGGTATTACTGATGCAAAATTAACAATTGTCGGCGACATCGGCCTTGCTAGTCACCAAGCGCATCTGGGTAACTTGAAAAATATGGTGCGCAATATGAATTTGGACAAACAAGTTGTTTTTACCGGACCTGTTCCTTACACGCAAGTCTCGCAGTTTTACCAAAGAGCGAATTTATTTATCAATTTATCAGATACCGGCAGTTTGGACAAGGCAGTGCTTCAGGCCATGGCTTGCGAATGTCTTGTTTTGACAAGCAATGAAGCGTTTGAAAAAATTTTGTCGGCCGAATTCATAGTAAAAAAAGACGAACCAAATGAATTATCAGAAAAAATAAAATGGTCCATGAATTTAGCTGCGGAAGAAAAAGAAAGAATAGGAAAAGAATTGAGGCGAGAAGTTGTTGAAAATCATAATCTGGATAAATTGGCGGATAGGATCATAGACGTTTATGAATTATGAAGATTTAAAACTTGAATTTTTTTATTTGCGCAAGGCTTGTTTTAAATACAGGAGTTTTTCAAAATATATTTATAGCAAATACGTTGTATGCCGCGGATTTACGAAATTAAATAAAATTTTTGAAAAGCCTATTAACAATAGCGATCTGTCAATGCATATATTTGCCTGCAGGCGGGATTTTAAAATGTTGATGTGGTCGTTAGAAAGTTTTTATAAAGCCATTGGCGAAGTCGGTGAATTGTATATTCATAATAACAGTAATTTAAGAGAAAAAGATAAAAAAATTCTGAAGAAATTTTTTCCAAGCTGTCATATTGTTGAAACTGGAAATTTTCAGATGGAATACAAGGATATTTTGAAAAAGCATTGGTTAATTCAAAAATTTAGAGCAGAGAAAAGATGGGCGCGTTTTTTTGCTAAGCTGATTGATCCATATTTCGTCAGTCCAAAAAAATATCGCCTAATTATTGACAGCGACCTCTTGTGGTTTAGAAAAGCTGTTGACATTGATAAAGAAATTAATAATGGATGTCAAAATTCCATAATGATGCGAAATAACGGCGTCTGTCCTGTATATTTTAAAAATAATACGCGCCTTGACGACAAATTAGCGTCATACAACTCCGGTATTGTGCTTTACAAAAAAGAAAATTTGAATTTAGATAAGTTAGGTGAATATTTGCAAAAACTTGATGAGAATATGCCAGATAACTATCACTTTATCGAGCAGGCTGGCTATGCTTACTGTCTTACAAATTTAAGAGGTTTGTCAAAAGGCGCATACGTCATCGGAGATAAAGCAGGTGAAAATACAGTCGTGCGCCATTACACAAGCCCGAGAAGACCGCTGTTTTTTATTGAGGGCGTTGGCAAACTCCATAAGATGAGTCGGGTAAATTAATTTTTTATTTCGTTTATTTATGAAAATAGCTCTTATCGGCTCTTCAGGACAATTGGGTACTGATTTTAGAAAAGTAATACCTACAGATTATTTGACCGATTTAAATTATCCTGATTTTGATATTACCAACAGACATGCGATTCAGAAACTGATCACACATAAAAATTTTGAGATTGTTATCAATACAGCCGCATATAATTTAGTGGACAGAGCTGAAGATTACCCGAATGAAGCGCTGGCTGTTAATTGCGAAGGAGTCAAAAATTTAGCTTATGCTTGTAAAGAACAAGATATAAAATTGGCGCACTTTAGTACCGATTATGTTTTTGGCGGGGACAAAAACAGGCATACGCCGTATACTGAGAAAGACAAGCCGGCGCCTGTTAATAAATATGGCCAGTCAAAACTGGCTGGCGAGAATGTGGTGCAAAATTTTTTTAAAAAATATTTTTTAATCAGAACCTCCGGACTTTTCGGCGAAGCCGGTTCGCGTGGCAAGGGCGGTAATTTTGTTGAATCAATAATTCGAAATGCCAAGAAACAAGAAAACATTAAAGTAAAAAAACAAGAAATTAAAGTAGTTGATGATCAATATTTAACACCAACTTATACGCTGGATCTGGCCAAACAAGTTTGGAAATTGCTTCAGACAAAGTATTATGGATTGTATCATATTACTTCAGAAGGCGAGTGTTCTTGGTATGAATTTGCGAGAGAAGTTTTCAGATGTCTTGATTCGGATATCAGGATAATCCCAATTAAAACCAGTGAATACAGCCTGCCAGCCGCAAGGCCAGGCTATTCAGTTTTGGAAAATGCAGAATTAAAGAGGCTTGGCCTGAATATCATGCGTTCTTGGCAAGAGACGATTCCGGATTATTTGAAAGAGAAAGGATATATATGACTATTTGTTATTTTGGAAATTATCAGAAAGAATATCCGCGCAACAGTGTATTGATTCAAGGTTTGAAACAAAACGATGTTGCTGTTTTGGAATGCCAAACAAGGCAGACTGGTTTTAAAAAATTTATATCGCTTTGGTGGCAACATCAAAAAATAAAAAATAAATATGATGTGCTTATCGTCGGTTTTGCCGGTCATGCGCTCATGTGGTTTGCCAAATTGATCACCAGGAAACCGATTGTTTTTGATGCTTTTGTTTCTCTTTATCTGACTAATGTGGAAGACAGAAAGACATGTTCGTCCAAAAGTCTTAAGGCAAAATATTATGCATGGCTGGATAAGATTTCTTGCCAATTGGCAGATGAAATTCTGCTTGATACAAATGCGCAAATAGAGTATTTCGTGGACAAATATGGGATTAAAAAAAAGAAATTCCACCGTATTTTTGTCGGTTGCGATAATAAAATATTTTATCCGGAAAATTCGCGAAACAAGAAGTATCCAAACGGCGAATTTATCGTTCACTGGCATGGATATATTGTGCCTTTTCACGGATTTGCGGTAATTTTTGAAGCCGCCAATATATTATGGCGGAAAAAGGAACCCATCATTTTTCGCATAATAACGAGGTTTAACGTCGCGTCAGCAAAATACCTAGCCGCAGTTGAAGATTCGCGATTAAAAAATATTATATTCAGGCAAGAAGCGAGTTATCGCGAGTTGGCGGAAGCAATTAATCAGGCTGATTGCTGTCTTGGTATTTTTGGCAGCAATAAAAAAGCAAAATTGGTTATAGCTAATAAAATAGTCGAGGCTGCCGCTTGCGCAAAACCAATCATTACGATCGCTCAGGATGTTTTAGAAGAGCTTTTTGTTTTTAATAAAAGTATTGTTGTAGTCAGCACTGATAGCGGTGAGGATCTGGCAAAAAAAATTTTGCAATTTAGGGATGATATCCGCTGGCGTCAAGAAATAGCCGATAACGCGTATCAAATCTATACGAAAAATTTGACTCCAAAAATTCTTGGCAAACGATTGAAGGACATACTCGGGATTTTGGCGTTTTAAAAATAAAAATTTATGAATAAAATTTCAATAGTTATTGTAACGTTCAATGCAATGAAATACCTGCCCGATTTTTTGGAAAGTATTTTTGAGCAGAGCTATTATATAGAATTGCGTGAAATGCCGAATATTTTTATCATTGATAACGCATCGAGCGATAAGACGATTGATTTTATTCGCAAGAACTACCATGGGGTCAATATATTGCGCAATGTGAATAATATTGGCCTGGCAAGAGCGTTGAATCAAGGCATACGGATGACGCACGGGGAATATGTGCTGATAATGAATCCAGACTTGGTGTTGCATAAGGATTTTTTAAAACAGGCAATGGAGACAATTACCAATGACGAGGCGGTCGGAAGTGTTGGTGGAAAATTGTATCAGTTAAAAATTGAAGGGGAAGAAGGCCTTTTGATCCTTGAAAAAACAAATATTTTGGACTCGTGCGGCATACAAGTTTTTAAAAGCAGAAGATTTATCGAAAGAGGCGCTGGGGAAATTGATAATGGGCAATACGACAAAAAAGAGGATGTTTTTGGTATTAGCGGAGCGCTTGTTTTATACAGACGCAAAGCGATTGAACAGATTAAATTTGGTGAAGAATATTTTGACGAGGATTTTTTTATGTACAAGGAAGATGTTGATATGGCGTGGAGACTACGTCTTGCTAAATGGAAAAATATTTATAATCCGCTGGCTATCGGATATCATCACCGCAGCGCCAGATCACAAAACAAGACCGCAAGTAATTTAGCAGTAGCCAGTTGGAGAAATAAAAAAAACAATTTTATCAATTACCACTCTTATAAAAATCATTGGATGTTATTGTGCAAGAATGAATTTTCTGAAAATGTATTGCATCATCTGCCGTATATAGCATGGTATGAATTAAAGAAATTTATTTATATGCTATTATTCGAAACTGGCAATCTGGCCAGAGCTGTGCGAGCTATAGTAATGCTATATGGAAAACAAAGGCAGAAGATGAAGATGAATATGAGAATCACAAAAATTAAGGCATATGAGATAAGAGAATGGTTTGAGTAAAATTAATTGTCCATAAGTAAGAAACAATGAAACTTTCAATAGTAGTTCTTAATTATAAGAGCAGAAATTTAGTGAAGTATTTTTTGAAAAGAGTGCTCCAGTTTAAACTGCCTTTTAGGTTGGAGATTATTGTTGTTGATAATAATTCGGGCGATGGAATAGGCGAAATGATAAAACATGATTTTCCTGTAACAAAATTTGTTCAAACGAAAAAAAATTTGGGTATGGGCGGAGGTAATAATTTGGGCATCAAAAAATCTCAAGGAGACTATATTTTAATAGCCAATCCTGATATTACTTTGAGCGAGAGGGCTGTGAACGCGATGGTAGATTTTTTAGACAACAATGAACACGTAGGCATTGTTGGGCCAAAAGTTTTAAATCCGAATAAAACCCCGCAAGAAAGTTCGTGGCGCTATCCGAGTCTTTTGGGATTCTTGTATCGCAGAACGTTTTTGGGTAATATGAAAAATGGCAAGGAATATTTGCATTATTTTTCATATAAAGATGTTGACATGACTAAATCAAGAGCCGTTGATTGGGTTTTGGGCGGATGTTTTATGATACGCAAAAAGGCGCTTGACGAAGTCGGCATGTTTGATGAGAGTTTTTTCCTTTTTTTAGAAGATACCGATTTATGTCGCAGGATGTGGCGGCATAAATATGAAGTATGGTATGTGAATGAAGCAGAAGTAATTCACTTGCCTCATCGCTTATCTCAAAGCGGAGGAGGCTTTATAAATATTTTTTCAAAATTGACCTTGGTTCATTTTTTTTCGTGGATAAGATATTTTTGGAAATGGAGAAATAGATCTGATTTAAATTAATCCAACAATATTTTAATTTTTTCTATAAATAATTCTGTAGAAAATTTTTGGACCTGGGCGATACAATTAATTTTCATTGCTATGGCCGTCTGGCTATCCATTTTTTTTATGGCGGCTATTAGATCTTCAAGTTTGAAATCAGCAGGGATTAAAAGGCCGGTTTTTTCATGAATGATTGTTTCTTTCAAGCCGCCTTCGGAAACGCCAATGCATGGTTTGCCGGCTGACATTCCTTCAAGTGGAGTCATGCCAAAATCTTCGTTCACAGGAACATAAAGAGTCGCGATACAGTTGCCGATAAGTTCTTTCAGTTTTTGATCATCAACCCATCCCAGAACTCGTATGTTATCGTGTTTATATGCCATTTTTTTGATATTTTCCAGATTTGGTCCTCCAGACGCGACAATCAATTTTTTATCAGGTAGATGAATAAAAGCTTCAACTATTATTTCAATGCGTTTTAACTCATCAACGCGTCCGTATGACAGGTAGTAGTCTTTTTGGTCTATCCAGCGGAATTTATCAGTTTCTATCGGAGGGTATATAATGGTGGAATCTTTGTTCAGGTATCGTTTAATTCTTTTTTGCACTTCATGTGAGTTGGCGATTATTTTATCCATGCGATTAATTCCAAATTTATAGACAAAACGGGCCATGACGATAAAGGCGTAGAGGAGCGGCTTGCAAATCGCGTTTTTTTTGTCCAAATAATATTTTTTGAGATCATAGGCATAGCGCACAGGAGAATGGCAGTAAAATATTTTTCTGGCTTTTTTATTTACGTTATGCGAAGCTGATAAACAATTATTTCCGGAAAATATAACGAGATCGTATTTTTTTATAAAATTAGTTTTGAAATAAAAGACGCATTGATAACGAAAATAGCGCCATCCGGTACGCGGCGGTTCTTTTTCCATGAGAGTAAAGATTTTGTTCGGTATTGCGGTCCGCGAAAAACTGTTTTTATCCGACCAAAATGAACAAAGAATGTCCGCCTTGAGCGCGCGCGCCATAATAAGAACGAGTCTTTCGGCTCCGCCGCGGAATTTGAAATAGTCGTGGATGATCAGTATTTTCATACAGAAGATGATTTACACGTTCGTGTTTTACATCAGGCACATTTTTATTTTGTTGCCAGAATGCTACGTTTGTAAGATTCCAGATTTTCAAGCGCTACGCCAGTTCCTTTAGCAACGCACAAGAGTGGATCGTCGGCATTATAGGCGGGCACACCAATAGATTGCGATAAGAATTCATCAATATTACGCAACAGAGAACTGCCTCCGGAAAGGACCATTCCCTTGTCCATAATATCAGCTGAAAGTTCCGGTGGCGTGTTGTAAAGTACTTGTTTAATAGCAGTGACAATTCCAGCCAGTTCATCTTGCAGCGCATCAGTGACATCATCTGACGAAACTGTGATGATTCTAGGCAATCCATTGACCATGTCGCGTCCCTTGGCTTCCATTTTGAGTTTTTTGTCAAGATAGATAGCTGATCCGACCATTATTTTTATCGTTTCCGCAGTACATTCTCCGATTGCTAAATTATATTTTTTCCTGATAAATTCCTGTATTGCCGAATCAAATTTATTGCCGCCGATTCTAACGGAGTTATTGGCTACTATGCCGCCAAGAGAGATAACCGCTACTTCTGAAGTGCCCCCGCCAAGATCAATTATCATATGTCCTGAAGCTGAACCGATAGGGATACTCGCACCGATTGCGGCCGCGATTGGTTCCTTTATAATATAAGCGGCCTTAGCTCCAGCAGAAAGCGTCGCGTCTATAACAGCGCGTCTTTCAGTTGAAGTGATTCCTGCTGGCACTGCCACCATAACCTCAGGGCGGAAAATTCTAAAAGTCCCTACTGCTTTATTGACAAAATAGCGCAACATAGCCTCTGTTGTTTTGTAATCTGCAATAACGCCATCGCGCAAAGGACGAGAAGCGATAATGGTATCGGGGGTTCTTCCAATCATTTGTTTTGCTTCATCACCGACAGCCAAAATTTTTTTGTCAACTGTAGAATAAGCGACGACAGATGGCTCGTTGATAGTTATGCCTTTGCCTGGAATATATACCAATGTATAAGTTGTGCCTAGATCGATTCCGATTTTTTTGAGAAACATTTGCTGATAATCAGTGAATTAATAATTAAAGAATCAATAGAGTACCTTGTATAAAAATTGTGGTCATGTAAGATTGATCTTCGTTTTCAGAGTAGCATATTTATATGATCAAGGCAATAGTAGTTCGTTAGTTAATAAAGCCGTGCGAGTCTTGCAGTTTGGCGGCGGCTTGAGTGGATTTTTTGCGTCCGCTGAATTTGATTCTTGCTTGAGGAATGATTATAATATAATGTGAATATATGAAGATGCGAAAACATAAAAAAATGATTATTGGCATTGACGCGTCAAGATCAATTTCTGGAATAAAAAAGACAGGCGTTGAAATTGTCAGTGATCATATGATCCGGGGTTTATTGGAAGCCTTTGTCAAGAAATTTAAAATTAAAGATTTGAAACTTAAGGATGAATTTGATTTGATTTTTTATACTCCCGAAAAAATAAAATGGTTGCCAGAAAGCAATCAGAAAATTTTTGGGCCGAAGAGATTTTGGACCGTTTATGGTTTGAGCCTAGAGATGCTAAAAAATAAGCCGGATGTACTTTTCGTGCCAGTGCATACTCTTCCGTTTTTTTGTCCCAAAAAGACGATAAAAATAGTTCACGATATCGCCTTTAGGGAGTATCCAAAAATTTATGATTTTTGGACCAGAGTATATTTGAATTTTGATTTGCGCAGGTGCGTGAAAATTTGCAAGAAAATCATTGTGCCGACAAGCAAGGTTAAAATGGATTTATTGTCGCATACAGATGTAAACGAAAACAAGATAGCAGTGGTAAGATGGGGATATGATCCGAAATCAGCCGGAAAAGATAAACGAGCGACGATAGACACAGAGAGTCAGATACATGGCGAGAAATTTGGTTTAAATAGGAAGAAACAGATATTGTATATTGGCAGAATTGAGGAGAAAAAAAATATTTTGAATTTGGCAATAGCATTTAAAATTTTTAGCGGGCAATATCCGGATTATATTTTATTATTGGCAGGCAAGTCTGGTTTTGGATTTAAAGATTTGAAATTTAATATTGAGTCAAAACTCAAAATCAAAAATTTAAAATTTTTAGGTTATGTTTCCGAACTGGAAAAACAAAAGCTTTTACGCGAATCTTGTTGCCTTGTGTTAATCAGCAAGGACGAGGGTTTTGGCTTGCCGATTTTGGAAGCATTTGCTTCTGGTTTGCCTGTGATAGCTTCTGATATTTCGGCTTTGCGCGAGGTTGGCGGCGCAGGGTGCGTGTATGTAAAACCTGACAGTCCGGAAGGTATAGCCAGTGGATTGAAAAGGATTGCAGAGGATATGGATTTAAGAAAGATTATGATTGAACGCGGTTATGATAGGCTAAAAATTTTCAGATCGGATAAAAGCGCTAAGCAGTTGATTGAAATTTTGATTAGCTAGGAACATAAAAAACTATCAACTGTTTATATTTGATGATTGTTTTTAAACAGTTATTACTATTTATTTTAAATTCGGTGTTGCGCAAAGACAGAGCTATTTTGCGCAATATTGATTGTGATTTCAAAATTGACCAAATATAACAAAAGTAGTAATATAAAAATATTAAAGTACTGAATATTAATCA
>PEXX01000022.1 GCA_002778965.1 Candidatus Kuenenbacteria bacterium CG08_land_8_20_14_0_20_37_23
CACAGATATTGTATTTAGGCGAAAACAGATAACCGATAACCTTCCCGCTAGAAATTAATTCTCCTAATTTTTTGCCAGTCGTAATTCCCAAAATTTTAGTACCTATTTTTTTAGCTTGTCCAAAAGTCTCCAGCGGCTCTTCAGTCCCGCCTGAATAACTTGATATAATATATAAAGTATTTTTATCAACCATGCCAGGTAGATTATAACTATTAATATTAACTAAAGGAATTTTAAGCTCATTAAAATATAACGACTGTATTATGTGCGCTCCCAACCCAGAACCGCCCATACCGTTGACCACCACTTTGTTTATTTCTCTATAACTGGCTGGAAACTTTATGCCTTTTGTTTCATTCCACGCTTGTTCAATCTGTTTGTGCAATAAATCAATTGATCTGATCATATTGGATTTGTCCAATTTTTTAATTGCCTTAATATCATCTAAAATATTCATAAAATTTTTTCTTAATAAAAATCTCAAATCCACAGTTTCTGTCCTTCAATTCTACCATTCTCGTCCTAATTAAGCAAAAAATCATCTCATTTCTTCGCAATGATATACAACTCAAAACTCCTGCCGCGCGTTGCTTGCGGCTTGAAAATATTGACCTGCTTGAATTTCTTTTTTAAAAACACAATAAATTTGGCAAAATCAGATCCTTGAAAAACTTTCAAGACAACTGATCCTCTGGTTGCCAAAAAAATATCCGTTAATTTAATAACCCTCTGACATAGCGCCATTGAGGCGAAATGATCAATGTCGCGCACTCCAGAAGTATTTGGCGCGGCGTCAGATAAAATGACGTCAAACTTATCAATCTGATTGTCCTTAATCAATTTTTCAATTTCTTCATCAAGAATATCAACCTGTATAATGATGGTATCTTTATCAAGCGGCTCTATTTTTTCTCTATCAACGCCGATTAATTTCGCTTGCGCTCCGATAATGGCGCGCGTATATTGCAGCCAGCTACCAGGAGAAGCGCCAATATCCAAAACGTTCATGCCTAACTCAAGCACGTTGAATTTTTTTTGTATTTCATCCAGCTTAAACACGCTTCTGGCTCTATAACCAAGTTTTTTCGCTTTTTTAAAATATTTATCTTGCAGATTAAAAGGCTTTGGCATCTGACTTAAAATATTAATATACACATACTAACATACTAACATCCTAATATTAAAATATCAAAACATAAAAATAATCCCACTAAAATGCCCGCCTGCCTTGCTTTTTCTGAAAATAAGTAATACACTATGAGATAGTCACAAAACTATTTTGTAACTACCTCATAATATGAAAATAAGCAGCGACTATCAAAACCAGAAAGAGTGGAATGAATTTTTGTTCAAAAATTCTTATCCAACAAATTTTTTGCAATCCTGGGACTGGGGTGAATTCAACCAAAAAATACTTGGCAATCAAATCAAACGCATCGTCCTGTTTGACGACAATGAATTGAAAATGGCATGTCTTTTTATTGCGAGACAGCTACCGTTCAATAAATCTTTCTGGTATTGTCCGCGCGGATTTGTCTTGCACAAAAACTACACAGACAAAATGACCCATGGATATCAAGCAATAATGAAAGTTATACGGAAAGATTTCCGTGATAAAATATTTTTAAGAGTCGTGCCCCAGGATGAAAGCCAAGAGCAACTGTTCGATTTCTTAAAAAAATTAGACTTCAAAAAACCAACTATCTTGCTTGCCAGTTGCGAGCCAAACCAGACAATCCTTCTGGATTTGAACAGATCCGAAGAAGAATTGTTATTAAAGATGCACCCAAAAACAAGATATAATATTAATTTAGCAACAAAAAAAGGTATAAAAATTAGAGTGATGACAAAGCAAACCCAAAAGAATGATTTTGATGTTCTATACCAATTGTCCCAAGAAACAGCCAAAAGAAATAACATAAATATTTATAGCAAAAAATACTACATGGATTTGATTAATTACTTCGCCCAAAATGAAACGGCTATGAGAATAAAACTATATATTGCCGAATATCAGAATAAACCGCTATCTGCAGTCATAATGGTTTATTTTGGTTCTACGGCAACTTATCTCCACGGCGCGTCATCAAGCGAGTACCGCCAGCTAATGCCAAACCATCTTATTCAATGGCAAGCTATCACAGACGCGAAAAAAATGGGCATGACAATATATGATTTCTGGGGCATAAGCGACACTAATCCAAAATGGAGCGGCATCACGCAATTCAAAAAAAGCTTTGGAGGAAGTAGTTTTACTTTTCTTGGCGCCTGGGATTATATTTTAGATAAGAAATGGTATACTATATTTAGAATATTAAAAATCTTTAAAAAAATAATAAAAAACTAACTAATAACCAAGAAACAAGAAACAAATAATTCCCAATTTCCAACTATTGTTTTACTATGTTGGCCATTGAAATTTGAGATTTATTCGTGCCTTGCTTAATACTATCTTATGACAAATAAAATCGTAATTCTGGCAGCCGGTAAGGGCACACGCATGCTTGAACTTTCAAAAGACAAACCAAAACACCTGATTCCTGTCAAAGCCAAACCATTCATCTACTACTTATTAAAAAACATCAAACAAGCTGGTTTCAAAGAAATCATCTTGGTCATTGGCTATAAAAAAGAAAAGATGAGAGAGTTTGCGCAAAAATATCAAGGCGAATTTGATTTGCAACTCGTGGATCAATTCGCTATTCTGGGAACAGAAAAATACGGCACGGCCTGCCCGATTGAATGCGTGGCGCAAATCATCAACAAAAAAAACTTTGTCGTCGTTAATGGAGATGATCTCTACTCCGCAGAAAATCTCAAAAAAATAAAAGGCACTAAAAATAATTATTCCTATGTTGCCGGCTATCATCACAAAGCTCCTGAACATTATGGATTGCACAAAATAGATCAAAATGGTTTTCTCGAGAGTATAATAGAAAAACCAAAAGCTGGCATTGACTTTGACGATAAACATCCGCTCAATTATCTGATCAATATTGGTATGTATAAATTCACGCCTGAAATATTTTGGGCTATTAAAAAAATAAAAAAATCTCCACGCGGGGAATATGAAATAACAGACGCTATTACACTCTTAGCAAGTAGAAAAAAAGTCAAAGTTATTCAGATTCAAGACGGCTGGAAAAGCTTTACAAATCCAGATGACATTAAAAAAATGGAAAAAATCATCGGCTGAATAAATCAGATTAAATGATCTGATCGTTTTTTATACATTCAAATTTATTCATATTAAATTAAAATAACCAATGAAGCACCTGATCAAAAAAATTACGCCAAAATTTCTGCTATCTTGGTATCACTATTGCATGGCTATCTCCGCTAAGTGGTTTTATGGCAATCCATCAAAAAAAATGATTGTCATCGGAGTTACTGGCACCGCTGGCAAATCGTCAACTTGCTACTTTATCGCGCAACTGCTTGAAAACGCGGGGGTTAAAGCAGGAATGACGACTACCACTCTTTTCAAAATCGCCAACAAAGAATGGGTCAACGACAAAAAAATGACTATGCTCGGCCGCTGGCAAACTCAAAAATTGTTAAAAAAAATGACAACGGCAAAATGCATCGCTGCCATTGTTGAAACCAGTTCAGAGGGCATCAGGCAGTTTCGCCATATCGGCATTGACTATGATATTCTTGTTTTCACAAATCTCTACCCAGAACATATTGAATCACACGGCAATTTCACGAATTATCAAAAAACAAAAGGGCGCTTGTTTAATGGCTTATACGCCACAAAACGCAAAAAAAACATCAAGAAAACCATTATCGTCAACAGAGATGACGAATACGCCGACTATTTCATGTCTTTTTGGGCTGAAGAAAAAGTAACTTATGGTGTAAAAAATAGGTCAGACATTGAGAATAATAATTATAAAATAAATCTTCTTGGCAAATATAACATAGCAAACGTTCTCGCCGCAGTTAGTGTAAGCAAAATCCTTAAAATAAAAGAAGAAAAAATTATTGACGCCATCTCTAAACTGAAACCTCTACCCGGAAGACTTGAATTTATAACGAATAATCTTAATTTTAAAATATTGGTAGATTATTCATTTGAACCAAGGGCTCTTGAAAAACTTTATGAAACGATAGATGATATTGGATACAAAAGATTGATTCACGTTCTTGGCTCAACAGGCGGGGGCAGAGACAAAGCGCGTCGACTAATACTGGGTAAAATGGCAGGAGAAAAGGCCGACATTGTCATTATCACCAACGAAGACCCATATGACGAAAATCCACAAAAAATAATTGACGATATCGGAATGGGGCTGGCCGATATTGAACAAAATAAGAGGAAAAAAGTATTCAAAATTCTCGATCGGCGCGCAGCAATCATTAAAGCTCTGTCACTGGCCCAAAAAAACGATCTTGTGCTGATAACGGGCAAGGGAGCCGAACAGGCGATTTGTATCGCCAAGGGTAAAAAAATTCCTTGGGACGACAGAACCGTCATTAGAGAAGAATTGAAGGCCTTTGAAAAATAAACTGCTTGATATGCTTTTATTGTTTTATTTTCAAAATATATGACACATTTAGACGTTATAAGTATTGGCTCTGCCATGCGTGATATTTTTATCCTCAACAAAGATTTGCTCTGCCAGAATGCCAAAATCTGCCATCCATTCAATCCGCAAAATATCGGCAGTAAAATTACCGTTAAAAAAATACATTCGGATATCGGCGGAGGCGGTACAAACTCCGCCGCAACATTCTCAAATATGGGTTTTAAAACCGCGCTCTTGAGTCAAGTCGCAGATGACACTTCGGGGAAAGAAGTGCTACAAACAATGAAAAAATTCAAAGTAAACACAAGTCTTGTTAATATAAATAAAAAACAAGAAACTGGATATTCTGTCATTTTTATCAACAAATCAGGCGATCGCACTGCGCTTATCTTCCGTGGCGCCAGCGATTTCAAAAAATTTAAACTCGGTAAAATCGACCTGCGCGCAGACTGGTTTTTCATAACCAGCCTTAACGCCAATCTTGTGTTTTTAAATAAAATATTTAAAATAGCCCAAAAAAACAAAATAAAAATAGCTTGGAATCCGGGAACCAGCGAACTCTCACTTGGCCATAACAAATTGAAAAACTTGCTCAAAAGCACATGTGTTCTACTGCTTAATTTAAAAGAAGCGCAAGAGCTTACTAAATTAAAAAATGACGATATCAAATCCATTTTTTCTAAAATATCCATTCTCGCGCCAAAGGCAATAGTCTGCATAACAGCCGGACAAAATGGAGCATGGATAATGGACCCGGGTAATTACGAGCAAGAACTTTTAAGCAAAAGATCAATAGCAAAAAAGCCAAATGAGAAAAAATCGGCATCATCAATAATTTATTACGCCAATATTTTGAATAAAAAAGTGGTTAACTCCACTGGAGCTGGCGACGCGTTTGGCGCGGGTTTTGTTTCAGGCCTAAAACTATATAAAAACGACATCAAAAAATCACTGCAACTCGCAATGCTAAACTCAAACAGCGTCGTTACTAAAATGGGTGCTAAACACGGCCTGCTAAAAAAACCGCCAACAAAAAAAATGCTGACAAGAATCAAAATAAGAATCCACCAGACTTGAACTTCCCAACACTTTTTGCTAAAATGATTTAACCTATGAATACAAACATACTGGATAAATTTACCGCCAACTACAAATTGGCTCTCGGATCCGCCTATGAGCTGTCTTTGGTGAATAATAAAAAAATTGAACTATTGGACATCTTTTGGGGACTGTATAAAAGCAAAGGATCACTAGCAAATGAAGTACTCGCAAAAACAGGCATCAAACAACAATCCGAAAACGAAACGCAAGCCAACCATAAAATAAAAATTAATATGACAGAGATGCTGGCTGATAAAAAAGAAATTCTACCGCAAGAAATAAAAAAAATAATAATCAAATCGGTTAACTTGTCGGTAAAACACAATCACAAATATATCGGCACTGAACACCTGCTTTACAGTTTGATTGCGGTTAATGATAAAAAAATTAACTCGCTTCTTGAAAAAAATAATATAAAGCCTAATACATTATTAAGGCACCTAGATATGATCTTGAACTCAACCTCTCATTTCTCCGATATGGCGCAAGCGATGAATGCTCTTAAGGAAAAAATTGATCAAAAACAAAAAAACAAAAAAACAAAAAAAGAAGAAATTCTGCTTGACTTTTTCGCAACTTGCCTGACAGACAAAGAAATTCAAAAGAATATAAGCCCCGTCATCGGACGCCAATCTGAAATCAACCGCATCATCCAAATTCTTTCAAGAAAAAATAAAAACAATCCGATCTTGCTTGGCGATCCGGGGGTCGGCAAAACAGCCATTATTGAAGGCCTTGCAAAAAAAATATTAGAATATGATGTTCCTAACATTCTTCTAAATAAAAAAATATACAGCCTTGACATACCACTGTTAGTGGCGGGCACGAGTTTTCGCGGAGAGTTTGAAGCCAGAATAAAACAGATCGTTGACGAAGTAAAAAATAATCAAAATATCATTTTATTTATCGATGAAATCCATAATATTATCGGCGCAGGATCTGCTTCAGGAACTATGGACGCCGCCAATATTTTAAAACCAGCCTTGGCAAGGGGAGAAATCAGATGCATCGGCGCGACTACTTATGATGATTTCAGAAAACATATTGAAGGAGACGCGGCATTGACCAGAAGATTTCAGCCAGTTAAAATAAACGAGCCATCCTCAACCGAAGCAATTGCCATCATAAAAGGTATTAAAAATTCATTCATTAAACATCATGGGATAGATATATCCGATGAAGCTATAGAACAAGCTGTATTTCTTAGTGAACGCTACATAACAGATCAATTTCTGCCAGATAAGGCTATTGACTTGATAGATGAAGCCGCGGCACGAAAAAAACTTTTAGAACCATCTGATAACAATTACAAAAAAATTATTTCATTGGAAAACAACCTTGAAGAAGTCATCAAACAAAAAAAACATCTGATACTTGAAGAAAAATATAAAGAAGCTTTAGAAATAAAAACTAAAGAACTGGAACTAATAAACAAAATTTATCTAGCTGAAGGGGAACAACTCAAAAATAACATCAAACCTGAAAATCTATCGCGCCGCGTAGTCATGGGAGAAGATATTACAGCCATTACTGCTGAAGCAATAAAAATAAATCTTCCAAATACCAAAAACTCGCGACATACTCTGAAAAATCTTAAAAAAACCCTAAAAAAACAAATAATCGGCCAGGATAAGATACTTGATGAACTCATCAATACACTGAAAAGATCTGCTGTCGGGCTGACTGGAGAAAAACGTCCTCTTGGCTCATTCGTTTTCGCAGGACCGTCAGGAGTTGGCAAAACATACACGGCTGAAGTTCTTGCCAACACGTTTTTTCAGGGCAAAGAAAGTCTGATCAGAATAGATATGTCAGAATTCGCGGAAAAATTCAATATCTCCAAACTACTTGGAGCTCCGGCCGGCTATATAGGCTATGGCGAGGGCGGCACTCTTACGGAAAAAATCAGAAGAAATCCATATTCAGTTGTCCTTTTTGATGAAATAGAAAAAGCTCATCCCGATCTGTTCAATCTCCTTCTGCAAATTCTTGAAGACGGACATCTGACTGATGCCAAAGGAAAAATAACCAATTTCAAAAACAGCATTATTATCATGACAACAAATATAGGTCTTAAAAAATCAAAAGAAAAAGAATCTCTCGGTTTTGAAAACGGCCATAAAAGATCAACACAAGATGATTTCATTGAAAATATTGAAAACTTTCTCCGTCCGGAACTGTTAAATAGAATTGACCAAATCTTGGTTTTTAACACTCTGGCGAAAAAAGACATTAAAAAAATTATTGCCATAGAATTAGCGAATATTAATAAAAACCTTAACAATAAAAACCTGCGGATCGCCTGGACAAATGAAGTAACTGATGTTTTAACAAACGATTATGATGAGGATCAGGGCGCCAGACAAATAAGAAAAATCCTGCGTGAAAAAATAGAAAATCCCCTGGCGGAAAAAATTATCGGGCAAAAAATAAAAAAAGGCATCACCCATATTGAAATCATAGATAATAAAATCGTTATTAGCTGATTCAATCCTCAACGTAAAACATCACCACGTTAGGCCGTGGTGTTTTTGATTTTTTTGATGAAGCTCAAGCGCTCGGACCAATGAGTTCAAGTTGTACCAAAAATATTTCCAGGATAAACATTTTTTAAACCAACTCTTTTCCCCAGCTCGCAAATTTCAAAAATTTTTTTGGGAAGCGTCTCGGGGTAATTTTTTAATTGCCAAGATATCACTCCGGAAAAAGCACTAATGTGCCACGGCACATCAATCCCCAATTCTTTCTTAATAAATAACGCCAGATTTTTCAACATGGTCAAATCATCAGTCAAGCCGGGAATAATTAGAGTTGTTATTTCTAAATGAATTTTTTTGCGTTTTACTTTTTTTACATTTTTCAAAACTGGCATTAACCGCGCGCCTGCGAATTTTTTGTAAAAATCATCCGCAAACGATTTGATATCAATATTTATCGCATCCAAATATTTTGAAATTTTTTCTAAAACTAGATCGGAAAAATACCCATTAGAAACCCAAACATTTTTCAAATCTTTTTGATGCGCCAGTTCCATAATATCCAAAGCATATTCGCTAAAAATCGTGGGCTCATTATAAGTGTAAGCAATTGAAAGACAATTATTCCTTTTGGCCAATTCAACAATTTTTTCAGGAGAAAACTCTTTATTGTTTCTTACAAAATTCAGAATTTCTTTCTGCTCTTTTTGCTGGGAAATATCACAATTATGACAATTTTTGCACTTAAAATTGCAGCCAAAAGTCCCAAAAGAAAAAGCCCGGCTACCAGGTAAAAAATGATACAAAGGTTTTTTCTCAATCGGATCAACATTGATTGCCGCTGGGTAACCGTAAACCAAAAGCATTAATCTGCCGTCAATATTTTTTCTCACTCCGCATAGACCAGTCTGTCGGTTTCTTATTAAACAAAAATGGTGGCAAGCTTGGCACCTGACTGTGCTATCTTTTTCTTTTTCATAAAATCGACATTCTCTCATAAAAATTTTATTATTTATTTGAATCTATTTTCGTTGAATTCTTAACTAGATTTTAAATTAAAAATTAGAAATTGTTATTCTGCGCCTTCTCTAAAGATTTGAGCGGTAAAAATATATAAAGACGCGCTGCGATCTCGCCAAGAATTCTTATCAATGCCGGCTTTATGTTCGCATAAATTGTCCAAAAACTGTTCTCTGTTCCAGCCTTCCTCTGTAGCCACTTGGGGCAAAAAAACTCCGCTACATATGCCTTTGGCAATATAAACCCCATGCTTACCTACTTCTATTGTTTCCGGATCATCAATTTTGCGCATTGGTGAAAGCACGGAAATTTCTATATTAATATTTTTTAATTCATCTTTTTGAAGCGACGAAAATCTCGGATCGGCAAAAGCTGCGGCTAACGCCATTTCCTTGATATTCTCCGCTAGATTTTTATCAGGTTCAAAATTTCCAATACAGCCGCGCAATTGTCCGTCTTTTTTTAATGTAACAAAAACCCCTCTCCTGGAATTGAAAATTCCATAAATAGGCCGGGAATAATCTCTATTGCCAAAATAATTTTCAATTGACTGGCGCGCAATGGCTAAAGCTTCTTCTTGCTGATTCCGATTTAAACCGTTGTTTGTCCAAGCAAATAAATCATCCGCGAATTGAAAATTCGCAGTGTGCGCTGCTGTCAACCCATGTCGTCTATCCATTAATTTTTTATCCGTATAAAAACCGATGGCCGCATATCCAACCACTCGGTCTTGGCTTTCCAGATAAATATCCCCGCTGTTGGCATATTTGAATAATAACGGCTCCGATGACAATTTTTCCGCCAAACTTTCCGCAATGGACAAGGCTGGTTCAGCACAAGCCAAAGTGTCAATATTATTTTTCCCGACTTGAGACAGTTTTAAAGTATTCATCTTTGCCTGAAATTGATCCAAATTGCCACTTAGAACTGCCTGAATTGTCGCCCGATCGACATTTTGGGCATTTCGATAATCCGGATAGTGAGACAAATCTGTGCTAATAATCAATAAAGTCTGATAGTCTATGTTGTCCATAAGAACCTGGGCAATATTTTGGAAATCCAATCCGTCATTATCGCCAATAAGCAATGGGACGATTTTTGCCTTATCTTCAAAAATTTTTCGGATAAATGGCGTCATTACTTCTAAAGAATGTTCATATTGATGAACAATCCCATTATCATTAATAAAACCATATTTTTTTATGCTCTCAATCCACTCTCGGTCTACATCCAAATCGCCCAATGGCGTTTGCCAAACATCGTTTGTATCCGCGCTCACGCCAGAAAAACAATGCTGATGGCTGCGGCCCAAAAGAATAACTCGATTAATTTCCACATCTTGAATCTGCTTAAAACCAACTGCGGCAATTGACCCAGAAAACTCATAACCAGCATGCGGTAAAATTAAAATTGGCAAATAGTTTCCCGCAGGCGCAAAAATTTCCGCTTGGTCTAAATATTCATCAATATTTTTTTCTAGGGCAATTTTATCCAATGGATAAAATTGCCCGGCAACTGCTGGCTGACGAAATGTTTTATTCTTCCCTTCTTGAAAAATTTTGTCTTGTTGATGAGTAGTCTTCATATTTTTACTTTCATTATTATTCAATAGTACCAGCGATTTTTTACGACACTAACTAATACTATTTCTTCTAATAAAAAAGTCTTTCTAAAAATACCATAACCGAATCAATTACCCCGCCTCAAGCGGCGGGGTTAAGATTTAATCTAAAATCGTCGCAAATGCCGAGCCCAAGCCCCGCACCAGAATAAATTCGGTGCGGGATAAACTCCGCGAGGGCGAGGCAACAATCGCCCAAAATCCGAATTCTGAAAATTGGCGGTACCTTTTGGACAAAATCCGAACTTTTTTTGACGAAAATCCTGACACTGACTTTTGATTGTCGCCCTAC
>PEXX01000010.1 GCA_002778965.1 Candidatus Kuenenbacteria bacterium CG08_land_8_20_14_0_20_37_23
TAGTCATTAATTATTTAATAATCTGACTACATTGTATGGTTAGATTTTATATGACTCAACCAGGGGTGTTTGGGTTAGATTTTAGATGGCTTAATTCGGTTGTATTGTCCAAATAATTGATCCCGTGCTATAATTAATAATATATTGAGGGCGTGTAAGTTTTTTGAAATATACTATTAAAATAATATCAAACGCGCATGAACAAAAAGAAAAAAATCGCGGCCAAAAAACACCGCAAAAAATGCGGCAAAACAATTAAAAATTTGAGTTATCGGTAATATTTATTGTTTTTTGTCGTTTTGCGCAATAAACACTAAATATAAAACTTAATGTTTATTTTTTAATGTTTAAAAATTTTAAAAATACCAAAATAAAGATATGGATAAATTTTTTAACCCGAAATCAATCGTCATTGTTGGCGCCTCTTCCAAAAGAGAGAGCATTGGAGGTATTATTTTGCGCAACCTTTTAGATTTTGGTTATCCTGGCAGAATCTATCCTGTCAATTTGAAATACAAAAAGATTGGTCAATTGGATTGTTATCAGTCAATATCGGATATTAAAGATGAAATTGATTTAGCTGTTCTTGCCATTCCAGCTAAAGTTGTCCCAGATGTTGTTGAACAGGCGGCCGTATTAAAAAAACCAATTAAAAATTTTGTTATTATTTCGGCCGGATTTAAGGAGGCTAATGCAGTCGGTGGACAGCTTGAAGACGAGATTATTCGCCTGGCGCACAAATACGACTTAAAAGTGGTTGGTCCAAATTGCCTGGGTGTCTTAAATTCCAAATACAAACTGAACGCTTCTTTTTCTAAAAATAATTTTTCTGCCGGTCATATTGGTTTAATTATGCAATCTGGAGCTTTGACTACGGCTTTATTTGACTTAGCGGAAAGTGAAAATCTGGGTTTTTCCAAAGTCGTTTCTATTGGCAATAAAGCTGTTTTGGATGAAACCGACTTTCTTAAATATCTTGAGAAGGATAAAGATACCAAAATTATTGGTATGTATTTGGAAGATATTAAGCGCGGCAGAGAGTTTATTGAAGCATTGCATAAAGCCTCTCATTCAAAGTCCGTTGTTGTTATTAAGGCGGGGAATAGTCAAAAAGCTAAAAAGGCGGTTGAATCACATACAGGAGCCATGGCCGGAGAGGCAGAAGTGGCGCGCGAGGCCATTGAGGCAAGCGGCGGAGTATATGTGGAAGATTTTTTGGATTTTATTGAAAATTTAAAGATGTTGTCAAGTTTTAAAAAGCCAGGCAGTGATAAGGTGGTGATTTTGACTAATGCTGGCGGAGCTGGTGTTTTAACAACGGATTTAATAGAGAAGAATAATAGTTTAAGTTTGAAGGATTTTAATTTATGTGAAAAAAGAAAACTGCTCAAGGTAATACCAGAGGCTGGTTCAATAAATAATCCTTTAGATATTTTGGGAGATGCAATAACGGACAGATATACCAGAGTGCTTAGATGTTTGCGCGACATGTCAAATATTGGAGCTGTGATATGCATGGCTACGGCGCAAGCGCAAACTGATATTATTGGCATTTCTAAAGCAATAGCTCAAGCTAATAAATATTGTTCTTTTCCTGTAATACCAGTAATTATCGGAGCGCATGCAAACAAGCAGGCCCAGAATGTTCTTAAGCCTTATGGATTGAATAATTTTATTTTTCCAGTTCAAGCTGTTGCCGCTTTATCTGCTTTGTATGAACTGGACAGGCGGAAGTCGCGCTTGGCCTCTGCTCATTTTAAGTTTAGCAATACGCCAGAAGTAATAAAAAAAATGGCTGATAATGCATATCAAGAATTTCGCGGAGCTTTTTATTTTAGAGAGAGCATGAAGATGGCAGAATATTATCAGATAAAAGTATCGAAAACATATTATTTTGGTGATCATAGTTTTAGGCCGAAATTTCCTTTGGCAATTAAGGTGGACATTCCTCGTTTAGTACATAAAGATTCGCATGGAGGCGTGATATTGGATATTATTAATGATTCCCAGCTGGAGAAAGCGCAAAAAGAACTTAAAGAGAAATTTCCAGAGGAAGAGATAATTGTTCAGGAACAAACGTTTAGGGGAATTGAATTAATACTTGGTATAAAGCGGGATATTAATTTCGGACCAGTTATAATGCTTGGTTTGGGCGGTACTATGACTGAAATTTATCGGGAGAAAATTCTTTGGCTTTTGCCTTGTGCCAAAAAGCAAGTGGAGGAGAAATTAAATGGAAGTATATTGGCAAAAATTTTGCAAGAAAAGAAAATTGATGTTGGAGTTGTAATTAAGCAGGTTTTGAAAGTTGTCAAGATTGCCGAGGAAAATGAATGGATGCGGGAATTGGACATGAATCCTATGATTTTCTATTCTGACAGAGATCCGGTTACGGTTGATATAAAAGTGTTTTTGGCCAAATAAATTTTTTGAGAATAAAAGATATTGTTGTGATTGTTTTTGTGCTATTTGGGCTTTAATAAATTTTAATAATTATTATATACTTAATTTAGTCGAAATTTTTCAATTTGTATGTCAAAATCATCATCTATTGCCAACTGGCATAAAACTGGAGTAGAGGAGTTGGGCCTCGCTTTCCTAGAGCTCAAACATGTCCGTGAATTTAAACAATTCATTCGGGATTTATGCACCTTGGGGGAGATTGAGGCGATGAGCAAGCGCTGGCAAGCGGTCAAACTGGTTGAAGCGGGGTGGCCATACCGCGATATTGCCAAACAACTGGGATTATCTACCACCACTATTGCTCGCGTTGCTCACTGGCTCCGCCACGGGAGGGGAGGATATAAGCTGGTGTTAGGCAGAATTAAAAAACCAAGATAATGGTAATTACATTATCAACTTGTCATTGCCGGGAGCGTTCGGCGGCCTGGCCGTCGATAAGCGACGAAGCCGGCCTCGACGGTCAGGAGAGCAATCTCGCCTATATTTACAACCACCCGCTGTGGATAACCTCAATTTGACAGTTTTTTTATTTCCTGCTATCGTATTAACGTATCAACACATTAATACAACTCAACCTTGCGTTATTTAATCAATTTTCGGTTAATTTTTATGCCAACTTTAATTAATGCTATTAGCCATCATCGCCATTCTCTCCCGGCTTGAAGAGACTGGTTTTGCGTTAATTAATTCTATGCAATCACCGCCGATCTCTTCATAGAAGGGATTTTTTATTTTAAGGCGGTTTTTTATTCTTGTATTTTTATATTTTTAAATCCGGGCGTAGTTTAATAGACAAAACAATTGAGTTGTGACTCAAAAAATGCCGGTTCAATCCCGGCCGTCCAGACTATTAAATTCAAGGCGGGTCCAGGCGTGTCCAGATCCCGCAATGGCGGGACGGTTTCGGGACACGCCTAGCACCAACGCGCCATCCATGCCAAATTTAGTACTTTGATAATTTAATAAAATTTTTGATTTAACCAGCGCTTGCCAATTAATTTAGTGAGTGGTGGTTAAACCAAAATAAAAAATAATTTGATCTAAATTAAAACTAAATTATTGGAGGAATAACTATGAGTTATAATTGGACTAATTGGATTGCCAGTATTACTAATGTTTGTGACAATCGATGTACTGGATGTTACAGAGTTCTGCAAGGTAATCTTTGCTGGGAGGATAGCCATATGGCTGTTAGTGATTTAGGAAAAGTGTTGGAGATATTCGTTAGGCAAAATGGAAAATCAATTGATTTTGTCGGCGGTGAGCCAGCCTTGCATCCAAATTTCCTGCAAATGGTCAAAATGTGTGTGGATACTGGAATAGAAATTTGGATTTACACAAATTTAAGAGAATTTGCCCGTAATCAGCAGTTAGCTCCCCAATTATTGTCTATTGGAGGAGATGTTACTGTAGTGGGTAAACTTAATGTTCCTAATCCAGATGATCCGAGGCAGAAAAAAATTCAAGCAAAAATGATTTGTGCTCCTGAGCAAGCCGTGGATGAAATGTGGCAAGGATTAAAAAATCTTTTATTAGTAGGATTTCCTGAAGGCAAAATCGGCATTGAAAATTTAGTCAGAACCACAAATATTGATTTTGCTCCAGATGTTTATGAGACAGGTATTAAAATGGGATTTTTTGTTGATTTGGAAATTCCAACCTGTCCTTTTACGGCAGGAATTAAATCATTCAAAAATTGGCTGAAGCTATTTCCTGATAAGAAACAAATCTTGGATTGTATTAAAAAAATTCAAGAGATTGACAGGAAATACAAAAGACCTGTTTGCGAAAAGCCAATGATGCCACACTTAACAGGTAGAAATGAAGCAGGTATTGGTATAGGATGCACTGGTTTTAAGCAGGGAGCTTTATTGACTGAAGTCGATGGCAGAGTTGGAATGTGCACCAGCGGAATTCCGTTGATGAACAATGGAAACCAATTAAACATTTTGAAAAATCCGCTGGAAGAAATTTTTAGTCATCCTAATTTAATTGCTCGCCGTGAAAGTTGTGTGCAAATAAATATCAAAGAAGGTCACTGCAAAAATTGCAGTCATTGGAATAATTGCATGGCTGGATGTTCTGCCTTAAGAGAGACTTTAGGTATTGTCTCTGGCTCATATCCGCTTTGTTATTTACATGAATGGCCGTCAAAAGATGAATTGATACAGATGTATGAAAATAGAA
>PEXX01000012.1 GCA_002778965.1 Candidatus Kuenenbacteria bacterium CG08_land_8_20_14_0_20_37_23
AGCAACAACAGAGAGGGGTATGTCAGCCGGATTTGATGTAGGCCTTTTTGGCGGCGCGGAAAAAAGCTTTAATGCTTTTTTCAGTAAATTCGGCACAATTGATTCTCTTTTAAATTTTATTTTAGTCATTGGGCTTTTAATGGCTTCTTTGATGATGGCCAGTCAGATGGGCGTGGCTGGGAGTAAATTGGCCGGGGATTTGGCAGGGAAAATAAAAGGCGGAATGGCGGCCACAGCCAAGTGGGCGGCGATGAGTCCATGGGCTTTGACGAAATATGCTGATAGAAAATTGGCAGCGGCGACTGGCTTTGCGCCAATTACTTCAACCAAACAGTTTATTGAGGGGGTCAAGGAACGTATGGCGTGGAACGAGCAAAAAGACAAGCTGGAAGCGCAAAGCAGAGGTGGCGATATTTTAAGGAAAGAAGGTGGTGGTATAAAATCTATTCTTTTTGGTATTGGCGCTGGTCGCGATGCGGCTGATATGATGCTCGCCGGCGGATTTTTAAACCATAAGGGCTTTGCCAATATAAGAGACAGGGGTTTTAGGGGTGGACGCTGGGGAAAGATTGAGAAAGATAAGCAAGATGAGCAGAAAGAAGTGGAATTTTTGAAGGTGAAAAAAGCTATGGGTGATCCGTTGGCGGTTTATGACTTAGGTCTTGAGGATGAGATTAAGCAAAATACGCAAGAGAAAGAAGATAAGGAGAAAGAGTTGCGTGATTTGCCCAAAGTGGCCGCTGACAAAGAAAAAGCGTATTATAATGCGGTTAAGGTTCACGGCCAGACCAGTACACAAGCCGACATAGCGGAGAAAGAGTGGTTTACAGCTCAACAAGCGGTAGATGATGAAAATAGCACTCATAGGTTACAGCACGAGATAGATGAGCACACACAGAAGATAGCAACAGCCAATCAGGCCTTGGGCCAACCACTTGAGGATAGAAAGGCGGCGGCGATAAATAAATATAAAGACAAAGCTGAACAGAACAGAGAAGACGCTCTTAATTTAAAAGAAGGCAAGTTAACCAAATCAGAGGTTAACAGCAAGGCCGGTGAATTTTTGAGAGTCAATGATAGTTTAGATAAGATTAGCCAGGCGCTTAACAAAGAAAGTGGCAAGGCCGGTAAGGATCGGAATAATGTGCTGTTAGCTCAGTTGGATAAAGATTCAAAAAGAGAAACAGCTAAATTGAATGAATTAAAGCAGGCTTTGGCCACGGATAAAAAGGGCAATCTTATAAAAGATAAAGACGGCAATTATCAAGCCAATGCCGGTTATAAGATTAAAGATAAGAAACAGTTGGATAACCGTGAGAAAATGGCGGACAAATTGACGCAAGAGGCCGACCATTATGATCTTTTTGCCGGACAGGCAAAGCAGAAATGGGATCGGGGTAAAGAGGCGATTAATCAGAAAGCCATTGACAGATTGATCACGAGCAAGTTGTCAAGAGTCAAGGATTTGTCAGTTGAGCAGGTTAAATATCAAGCGCCGCAGACATTTTACGCTGATCAGGCCAGACGTTCTTTAGTAGCGGAAGAGGAGAAAAAGATTACTTCTGATAACTGGGAAGAGCAGTTGGCGGCTATGCAGGACGCTTTGAAGGAAGGCGATAGGTATAAATTTGAAGCCAATTTTAAAGCGGCGGCCAAGAGAGGAAATGAAAACGAGATTATGGACCAATTAGGTTTTTTGAACGCTTATCGGGGCAAGGAAGATGATGTGACGCCAGCGCCTTGGAAAGGCCAGGGTATGGAGGCCTTTAGAAAACATTATTTAACCGGTAAGTTGAAGATGAAGGAGCAGGACTCCATCGCTATGATGGATGATGTTGGCTATATCGGAGAAGGGGTAGGCCATTGGTCAATCGCCCGCGGCTATGGAATTAGAGGTGGTCGGAGATATGCCAAGGAATGGGGCGATCAGCAGAATGAAGTTTATGCGGAGCAAAGCAAACTTGACGGCCGCAAGCTGTTTCGTACTCTCAACCGCCTCGGGCATGGCGGCGAAGTGCCGCAACTTGATGGCACGCGCGATTACCAGCTAGAGCCATACGCCATCAGAAGATTTCTCACCTCGTTTGAGGATATTAAAAGGCATATCAGCGGCAAAGAGTACAGTAAGAGCGCGGCGGAGCACATTGCCAAAAGCCCGGTGGCCATAGCTCAATTGGAGGCAGCGGCGCAACTGTTGTCAGGCAAAATGAGAGAGTCGTTTGATCAGATGGTCAATATGATTAAAGAATATGGAGCGCAATCCGAGGAATACAAGCAAATGGGGCATCAGATGGATGTGGAGAATATTATGGGTGGTATTGATTTTACTTCTCATTTTCATAGTTATTAAATAAAAACTTATGGCGGAAAATCAAAAAATAAAAATTATAGATGAAACATTGATGCAAAACCTGCGCGCGGCTTTGGCCGATACTCTGTTTTTTGATGATTGGCAAACCGCCTATCGGTTTGTCAGGAAATTTGAGCCGCCATTGATGAGCAGATCTCCGCAGATTCCGGAACAATTCAGGGACGAATTGCACAGTTTTATTGTCCAGGCCAAATGGGCCGCCTTGCCAGCGTTGGCCGAGCAAGAAATTGTTGATCTTTTTCAGCATCATTTTATGGCGCAATTTGCTTTGCCCGGAAAGTATTATGATATTTGGGATAAATTACGGGCAAAATTGATCACCATACCTTTTTATGACAAGAGAGATGAGCTTAGACAAAAGGTCAGACATTGTTTATTGAATAATATGGAAGCAATTGCCACCAAGGGGCCGCTTGATCAACTGGGTAAGGAGAGTTCCCCGACCATTAAGAATTGGCTTGTAGATTATAATAAAAGTACTGGGGGTGAAGTGGTTGATGCTACTAAATTGAATGAGTATATAGTCAGACATACGGTGATAAGCAAGATAACAGAGGAAGAAAAATCCAGATTAAAAAAATTGTTTAATTTTTATGAAATAGCCAAGATATCTTCTTTGGATCCGCGGGGATATGAAGAAACACTTTCAGTGGATGATGAAAAATGGGGGCCGGGAATTATACAGGCCGGGCGGTTTATTCCAACGGACCGCGGAGAAGTGGAGGAAATGGGGGCATTTATTAAAAAATTGGAAGCAGTGGGGGCGATTGGGAAAAAATTAGAGGAAAGGATTAAACGAGGCGAAATTTCTGGCGCACAGTCAATGGCACAAACATTGACAGCACCAAGCATTGCCCATATTTCGGCTGCCGAGTCTTTCCGCGCGGCGGATCTTCAAAATTCTATTGAAAACCATTTGCCGCAGAGATTTCAAGATTTTCTTGAGACAGCTTTGATTAAAAAGTCTTTTCAGCAAGATGAGTCCTTGCGCAGACAGGTTGGCAATGATTTAAAAAGTATTAAAAACAGATTTTATCACGCGATCAACAATAAACTGCCAAACGAGGCGCTGGGGGCGTTGTTCGCCATTGCCGAGAATGGGCAGTTGCGGCAGATGTTTGAGCATGATGAGCGGTTTGTAAAGTTTTGGGGGGAATATTTGGAAAAAAATAATTTAGATGTTGAACATTTTAAAAATGATCCGGCCGAGCAAAAATATGCGGCTATGTTTTTGCAATATATTTTGGTGAATAGATTGAAAATGAAGCCGCAAGAAGCGGCTATGATCGGGGTGGTGGTTGGCGGTTTGGCGCGCCAAGCCGGGGAACTGGAATATCAGACTATCGCCTATGGGGACGAGGAGACAGGAGAGTTCCAGTGGAATTTTAAAGTATAAAGTTTGAATTTTGATTTAATTTTTAAGGATGAATTTTTAAGTTTTATGAATAATTTTGATTTAGAGGAAAGAACAGCAAAGTTTGGCGAGAATATTATTAAATTTTGTAAAACAATATTTAAAGATGAAATAACGAGATCAATCATTGATCAACTCGTAAGATCAGGCACAAGCGTTGGCGCGAATTATATGGAAGCTAACGCGGCTAGTTCTGATAAAGATTTTCGCAATAAAATATATATTTGCAAAAAAGAAGCGCAAGAAACAAAGCATTGGCTAAGAATGTTATCCCAATGTATTTTAGAAGATAAAAAGCAAGAATTACGCAAGTTGTGGCAGGAGGCTCAAGAATTAACTTTAATTTTTGGCAAAGCTGTTTCTACTATTGATAACAAAAAAGAAAAGTTGAAAGATTAAAATTTCGAACTTGATCCTTAAATAAAAATTCAAACTTTTAACTTTAAAATTAGTTATGGCATCAAAAAATCTATCAACTATAACTCAAATAGCCGTATTCAGGGGCAATAAAGTAAGAAAAACTATTCATAATAATGAGTGGTGGTTTGTAGTTGAGGATGTTGTTTTTGTTTTAACTGATTCAGCGAATATTAAAGATTACATAAATAAAATGCGTAGTCGTGATCCAGAATTGGACAAAGGGTATGGACAATTTGTCCATACCCTTCCAATAGACACGGCTGGTGGTCGGCAGAATATGAATTGCGCCAATGTTGAAGGGATTTTTAGAATTATCCAATCAATCCCGTCACCTAAAGCCGAGCCATTTAAGCGCTGGCTTGCCAGGGTTGGATACGAGCGAGTCAAAGAAATTGAAGATCCGGAATTAGCCACCAAGAGGACAAGAGCGTTGTACAAAGCCAAGGGGTATGCTGATTCTTGGATAGCCAAAAGGATGAGAGGCATTGAAGTCAGAGAGACGCTGACGGATGAATGGCAAAAAAGAGAGATTAAAGAGCAAAAAGAATATGAAATTTTGACGGCTGAAATATCAAAAGCCACATTTGATATGACGCCCAGCCAGTATAAAAAATTTAAGAATTTGAAGAAGGAAAATTTGAGAGATCATATGGACGATTTGGAATTGATTTTTACTATGCTCGGCGAAGCCTCAACCACTGAAATTACCAGAGTCAAAGACGCCAAAGGTTTTTTAGAAAATAAAAGCGTTGCTCAAAAAGGCGGCAAGATAGCAGGGGATGCTAGAAAAAAATTGGAGCAGGAAACTGGCAAAAGAGTTTCCACCAGGAAAAATTATTTAAAAAATCCGCAGGATAAAAAATTGTTGAATTGAGCGGCCGCAAGAAGCGGCTATGATCGGGGTGGTGGTTGGCGGTTTGGCGCGCCAAGCCGGGGAACTGGAATATCAGACTATCGCCTATGGGGACGAGGAGACAGGAGAATTCAGATGGAATATGGAATAAATTTTCAATTTTCAATTTTCAAACAATTTTTAATGAATTAATTTTTCAATTATTTTATCAAATTTATTATGATTTATGATTTAGAGCCAAGAACAAAACAGTTAAGTAAGGATGTTCTTGATTTATTAATTAAGATTACGGGCAATGATATTAATAGAAATATTATTCTTCAATTGAGCAGGTCGGTTACTAGCGTGGCCGCTAATTATTGCGAAGCTAATAATGCTTCTTCTAAAAAAGATTTTAAGAATAAAATATTTATTTGCAAAAAAGAAATTCAGGAGACAAAATATTGGATGGAATTACTGGCCAGAACAAATCTAGAACATAAAGATGAGCTAAGAAAATTATGGAAAGAGACTCATGAGTTGACGCTTATTTTTAATAAAATTATTTTTTCACTAAAGAAAAAAGAATATGAGGATAAAAATGGTAAAAATTGAAAAAAGAAACTGATATTTAAATAATTGAAAATTAAAAAATTAAATCATTGTTTGAAAATTGAAAATTGAAAATTAGTTATGGTATTTGAAAAGTTACTAACTGCAAGGATTAGCGTCTAAAATTTTTGATTTTATAATTTTTTTGCTATAATTAACCCATGCTCAAAGATTCTTACAAAATGAAATAGTGGTGAAGACCCGCGAGGGCGGTTTTAAGCTGTTGAAAAACGGCCAACTTGGGGAATTAATTGGGGATCAGGTGATGATCCGCGAGGATTCTCTTGTCAAACATACGCCTGTCAATGTAAGAGCTCCAATTGTCGCGCCAGCGAATTTTTATTTTTCAGTTGATGACGAAGAAGACGTTCAGCAAGAAAAAAAAACAGCCATGTCGGATAAAAATTTGGCAATCAAAAATTTTATTGACCAAGCCGCAGAGGCGATTACGCGGCAAGTTGACTGGATCAAAGCACAACCGGCCGAAAAAAATTTACATTCCATTATAATTTCTCGGTTCAGGAATATCAGAGGACTGGCGGCGACCATGGAGGCGATTCAAAAGCCGGTGGCGTTTGGCGGCACAAACAGCACAAGAGAGCAGACGGATAAAATTATTGAGTTAATTGAGAGCGCCAGTAGCGCGGTGGAAGAAGTTATTAGAACAGGCAATGTGCCATTAGTGGAGCAACATTCAGGTCCTAACATCACTGGCAGGAAGACAAGTGATGAGACCGTCAGCCAGGGCCATAGCAGGCAGTCAAGCTATGCGGCTAATCAGCATACAGCTCCGTCTCTGCCAAGATTTGATCAATTGGGATATCAGCCGGAGAATAATGATGAGTTGTCTTCAGCGTGGCACCAAGCCATCGGGCCGGTTGAAGAAATCAAGAAATTAACTTTGGAAAATTTTAGGCGGCTCGGCAAGGATCCGCATGAGGCGGCATGGCGCGTAGCTGAAAAAATAGATCTGCTGGAGGATGAATCCATTATGAAGAAAGCCGAGGGTATTAAAGCATGGCAGTCTTCAGCGGTCTATGGTCTGTATCTTTTGATTGGCGCTGCTAGTATGGCGGAAAAAACCGCTGTGGAAAATATTATTGCCAAAAGAAAGCAAGCTCGTCAGTCTTATTTAAGCAAAGAAGAATTTGACGCCGTAGCGGATTTGAATAAAAGATTAAGCTATTAATGCGTGGTGCGCCAGGCAATGCAAGATCGCAGCCGTAATTTTATTAACTCATGTTGCGATTTATATTTAATATATTTCATTATGGATCGTTTTGTCGCCCCGCAATTTATTGATGTTGAAGACAGAATCATTGGGCCGATTACTACGCGCCAGTTTATTATGATTGTTATTGGAGGCGTGATTGCTTTTTCCTCTTATAAATTACTGGATACAGGCACATTTGTCTTTGTGAGCTTTTTTACGGCAATTTCAATTGTAATTTTTGGATTTATAAAAATAAACGGCAAGCACTTTTACCCTTTTGTGGCGAGTGTCATAGAAGCGGTTAAGAGACCAAAAGTGAGAGTGTGGTGCAAGAAGATTACTGAATCGGATTTATCGGCATTGAGACACATTGGGGATAAACAGGAAGAAATTAAATCTGATTTTACTTTAAGAAAAGCCACGATGAATCAAAAACGCCTGTCGGAACTGGCATTGATAGTTGATACTGGCGGAATATATGAAGGGTGATGAATTTATCAGCAATAGTTTATCAATTAATGAATAGATTATATGCCTTATAGCCAAGGCAAGGGAAAGGCAAAAACAAGAGCCTCCACGCAAGAGTATATTAATATTTCCGAGATTCATGACAATACAGTGATAATGAAGGATAATACCATGCTTCAAGTTTTGCTTGTCTCATCAATCAACTTCGCGCTAAAATCCGCAGAAGAACAGAATGCTATTATTCAAAGCTACATATCTTTTATTAACTCGCTTGATTTTTCAGTGCAGATAGTTATTCAGTCAAGAAGGCTTAATATAAAAAATTATCTTGACAGTTTGAAAATAAAAGAGAAAGAACAGATTAATGAGCTTTTAAAAATTCAGATAAAAGAGTACAGGCAATATGTCGGAGAATTGGTGGAGTTAAGCGACATTGTTTCCAAGAAGTTTTATATTGTCGTTGCCTATAATCCACAGGAAGGTGAGAAGAAAAAGGGAGCAGTCGGCAAGTTTTTTGATTCTTTCAAGGCCGTCAGGCTGATCGGTCTGAAGAAAGAGCAGTTTTCAAAATTCAAACAAGAACTTGACAGACGCGTGAATGTCGTGCGCGGCAGTTTATCCAGTATGATGATCAACAGCCAGATTCTTGATACGCAAAGTTTGATAGAACTGTATTATAATACATATAACCCGGAGACTTCCAAGCGTGAAAAAATGATTGAAGTCGGGAAATTGAGAATAGAGTGATAAATATGTTTAATCCAGCAGAAATAGAAAAACAAACAAAACAAAAAATTTATGCCGGCCAGGGTATTAAAAATGGTTTTGTCAGTGAAGAGACAATTATAGAACAAGAAAAGGATGTTTTGGAAGCGGAAAAGGCCTATTACCGCGGCGTTATTAGACTAAAAGACCTGATAGCCCCAGCGGCGATGAGAGTAGAATCGTCTTTTTTACAATTGGACGATAAATTCGTCGCGACTATATTTGTGACTACCTATCCAAGGTATATTTCAGTCGGTTGGTTTGACGAGTTGATTGATTCTAGCTTTACAATGGACATTGCCATGTATTTTTTCCCAATCCCTTCAGGAATTGTGCTAAAACAATTGAAGAAAAAGATCGGCACTGTTGGAGCGCAAATTATGGCTGACAAAGAAAAAGGAGCTCCGAGGGATCCGCTTCAGGAAACCGCTTATCAGGATATTGAAAAACTGCGCGATGATCTTACACAAGGCATTGAACACTTTTTTCAATTTGGACTTTATTTGACTATTTATAGTGATTCCCAGAAAAAATTAGAGGAAGCCCTTGAATGGACGGAATCAACTATTGCCGCGAAGTTGGTATATACAAGAAGGTCTATGTGGCAGATGGAGCAAGGATTTAATTCCACTTTGCCGTTATCGCATGATGAATTGGCAGTATATTCAAACCTGAATACTTCTCCGATTGCTTCCACCTTTCCTTTTGTGTCTTCGGAGCTTACGTCAGATGATGGAATTCTGTATGGCATTAACAGACATAACAACAGTCTGATACTTTTTGACCGTTTTTCTTTACAGAATGCGAATACCGTTGTCTTTGCGACATCAGGAGCTGGCAAAAGCTACGCTATAAAATTGGAGATTTTGCGCACGATGATGCAAGGAACAGACGTGATAGTCATTGATCCTGAAAGAGAGTATCAGCATTTAGCTGAAGCTGTTGGCGGAACCTATATAAGTATTTCGCTTAACGCGGATAGTAAAATAAATCCGTTTGATTTGCCTAAAAAGCTTATGACAGGGGATAAGGCTGGAGATATTATACGTTCGGCCGTGATCACCGTTAAAGGGCTGGTTAGATTAATGATAGGAGAAATCAACCACGAAGAGGATTCTCTGCTGGATAAAGCTTTGCTTGAAGTTTATGCGAAAAATGACATTACTCCGGAGTCTGATTTGTCGCAAGTTAATGTGCCGACTTTGTCGGATTTAGAACAGGTTCTGGAGGGTCTTGAGGGCGGCCATGCGATGGCAAACAGGCTGGGTAAATATACCAAAGGAACTTTTGGCGGTCTATTGAACGACAAGACGAATATCAACATTGAGAATCAACTGGTTGTTTTTTCAGTCAGAGATTTGGAAGATGAGTTACGGCCCATTGCTATTTATACTGTTATCAACTATATTTGGAATATAGTAAGGAGCGAATTAAAAAAAAGAATACTAGTGGTGGACGAAGCCTGGTGGCTGATGCAATATGAAGACAGCGCCAAATTCATCTTTGCGCTTGCAAAACGTTGCCGTAAATATTATCTTGGCCTAACGACGATTACGCAGGACGTAAATGATTTTTTGATTTCTCCATACGGCAAAGCGATTGTGACTAATTCCGCCATTCAGATTTTGCTTAGGCAATCGACCGCGGCTATTGAGATAGTTGCCAATACTTTTATGTTGACGCAGGGCGAAAGATATTTATTGCTTGAGTCAGGAGTTGGCGAAGGCATATTCTTTGCCGGCTCAAAACACGTTGCCATCAAAGTTATCGCTTCTTATGTGGAGGATCAGATCATTACTTCTGACCCGAGACAGTTGCTTGAGATTGATGAAGCCAAAAATGAATTTGAGAGAGAACAAGAGGTGAGAAGATAGAAAAATTTCAGAAGCTGTGGACTGTCCGCTTCGCCGCGGCTCTATCGAAGCGAGTCAGGGCGAGAAATTGAAGATCAGAAATTAGAAAATTATTATTAAAAGCATGACTACAAAAAATAAAATTATTACTGGGCTGGTTATTTTGGCAGTAGTTGTTATGTTGAGCGTGATAGGTTATTTTGTCATAAATAGAATGAATAGCAATAGTAGCGCTGATACGGTTGATTTATTGCAAGAGGATGAGAATAGCCAGGCAGTCATTAACGGGCTTGAATCGGAAGATGATGACGCAGTCAAAGTTGGAGAGAAGAATACGGAAATAACTGAAGGCGAGAGGCAAAAAATTTCCGCGAAAAATAGGGCAAAATTTTTTATTGAGATGGTTGGCACTTATTCAACAGAAGCGCGTTTCCAAAACATTGAGGATTTAAAGCCGATGATGACTGCCAGTATGCGAGCTTGGGCCGATGATTTTATTGACAGAAACATGCAAAATATCGCGCTAAACAAAGAGAAAGTGACTACCAACGTTTTCAGAATGGATGTTTTATATCAATCTGATTCACGGATAGCGTTTTTAGCGTCGGCCAGAATGGAAGAGATGGCTAGCAGTGGATCAAAAATATATAACCAGAACGTTGAAATTTACCTAATATTGGCGGGCGATGATTGGTTGGTTGATGAGGTCGTGTGGAAATAGTTTAATCCGCGAAACATGTATATGTCATGACAGTTGAATTACAATTTTGGAGTGTTATTTTATTTTTTGGTTATTAGATGGAATTTATTTATATTTTGTGTCTTGCGGCTTATTTATTTATGTTAAATTATAAAAGAATAATTCTCGGGTTTTTAATTTTAATTATCGGCATTTGTCTGTTATTTGGTGTTTTTTGGTTAATTTTTTTCAGGTCCGCGGCTACACCAGATGAAGAAGCTGATGAGGCAGTAGTTATTGGCGGAGAATTGCCGGAAGTTGGGCCGGCAGGAGAGCTGGGGAAAATGACATCAGGAGGGATATTGCCGCAAGGGACAAGCGGGGACGAAGCAACCATGGACGACAAATATGGCCTTGAAGAAACTTATACAATTGGCAATATTGCGAATGGCTCCTTAACGCAAGTTGTCAGCGTTATTGATGAAGAGTTTATAGACGTCAATCTCGCGGGGAACAGTTTGAATTATTTGAGTTCGGATGATAATAAATTTTATTGGGTTGCACTTGATGGAAAAAAGAGGACATTGCTTTCAGATAAAGAATTTCCTTATGTTGAAGAGATTTTTTGGTCGCCCGATGGCAAGAAAGTTATTCTAGAGTATCCAGATGGAGCGAATATTTATTATGATATAGCTCGAGATAAACAAATAACACTGCCCGTAGGAGTTACCGAGCCGGCATGGCGCGGAGATTCAGACAAGATAGCCTACGAATATATTGGCGCTAATGAAGATGATAATTGGCTTGTTGTTTCAGATAGCGACGGGAGCCGCGCTTTGCCGATAGAACCGATTGGAGACAAGAGGAATAGCGTCCAAGTAAGTTGGTCGCCGACAAGTGAGGTTGTTGCTTTGTATCGAAAATCAATCGGCTTGAACAGGGAAGAAATTTTTTTTATCGGCCTGAATGATGAGAACTTTAAATCTCTTGAAGTGGAAGGTTCAAATTTTAAGGGTTTGTGGTCAAAACATGGCGATATGATACTTTATCATGTGGTTAACAGCAATAATAATTATAATCCGATACTGTGGATAGCTGACGCGCAGGGAGACAACATAGGGCGTAATAATTCTAGTCTTGGGCTTTCTACATGGGTTGACAAATGTGTCTTTGGAATGAATAATACAACGGTTTATTGCGCCGTGCCGATTAGTTTGCCTGAAGGGGCGGGCCTTTATCCGGATTTGTTAAATACGGAACCGGATGTCTTCTATAAAATTGATTTAACGACAGGCATCAGTAAACTAATTGCCTATCCTGTTTACAGCGAGGAGCTGGATGAATTTCAAGTAAAAAAAATATTCCTCAGCGATGACGGAACGGAGCTTTTCTTTTGGGATAATTTTACAAGCAAACTGTATTCTATGAAATTAAGATGATCCTGATTTGTGATTTTTCAATAAAAATTTTATATGGTAAAAATATCAGCCACTACTTTTATAATAATATCAATCATTTTGCTTGTTTGCGTTTTTTTTGTTTTTATGATTGCTGGTTTTTTCGTAAGTCGGCCAAATGCAAATTCTGTGCAAACCAACATTCAGAATCAGACGGGCAATATTAATGGAAAAGATCCGATGGTGACGTCGGCGGAGGAAGTTTATATGTCTTTTTTAAGAGACAGCGATCCAGTGCGTGGTGATGGGCAAGCAGACTTATTAGTTTTGGAGTTTGGCGATTTTGAGTGTCCTTATTGCTTTGATATGTATAGCGCGTTGATAAAAGTTTTAGCTGATTTTGATGGTCAGATAGGATTGGTTTGGAAGGATTTTCCAAATCCTATGCATTTGCAGGCGAGAAACGCGGCTTTATCGGCAAGATGCGCGCAAGAGCAGGGCAAATTTTGGGAATACCACGATTATCTATTTGTGAACCAAGATGAATTATCAAGGGATATGTATAATAAGATCGCCATTGAATTAGGTCTTAACCTGGAGCAGTTCAACACATGCCTCGATTCTTCAAAATATATCGAGGAATTGGGCCAAGGTCTTCAAGATGGACAGAAGCTCGGCGTGGATGGCACTCCTTATTTGTTTATTGGCAACAGCAAAGTTGACTCTCTTATCAGCGAGGAAGAGTTGGCGGGCGTGATAAGAAAGGAGTTTGGGAAGGAGTAAAAGCAAATTAGTAAATTATGGATTGATATATTAACAAACATTCTGCGGGAGTGGTGTTTTAATATTTACCACCGATTGCTTATTATTTACTATTTATATTGCTGATTCGGATTCATTCTAGATGGATAGAAGTTTCAAATTCTTTTATTTTTTTTAAAATCAGCGGATATTTTAACAGTTTAGGATCCTCGCCAAGAAGAGTGTTAACTGATTTTTTTGATTTTTTTATTATTGCGTAATCGGTTAATTTGGCCATTTTAAATTGATCATGGTATCCTGATTGCCTTATGCCGTAAATCTCTCCAGGACCCCTGAATTCCAAATCTTTTTCAGCAAGTTCAAAGCCATTGTCAAATTGAATCAAGCTATGCATTCTTTCTATGGTTTCTTTCGTATCTGACTCGGTGAGCAAGAAACAGTATGATTGGTATTTACTTCTGCCGACTCGCCCGCGAAATTGATGCAGTCCTGCAAGACCGAATCTTTCAGCCGACTCTATTAGCATAATCGTTGCATTTGGAACATCAATTCCGACTTCAATGACAGGAGTTGAAACCAGTATGCTAGTTTTATTAGCCAAAAAATCAGTCATAACTTTTTCTTTATCTTTGGGTTTCAATTGTCCATGCATCAGGCCGATATTAGTGTAGGGGAATATTTTTTCAGTAAGCCTTTTATATTCATCTTTGACGGCTTTTACTCCAAGTTTGTCTGACGAATCAATTAACGGGCAGATAATAAAGGATTGTCTGCCTTTTTTTATTTCTTCCAAAATAAATTTGTATTTTTCAGGACGTTTTTCAGGCGGGACGAATTCCGTGATTGTTCTTTTGCGGTCTTTGGGCATCTCGTTTATGATTGATAAGTCAAGATCGCCATAGGCGGTCATAGCCAGAGATCTAGGTATTGGAGTAGCCGTCATAGAAAGGAAATGTGGAACCGTTGATGATTCTTTATTTTTTTGTTTTAGCGCTTTGCGCTGGCTGACGCCAAAACGGTGCTGTTCATCTATGATGACCAAGGAAAGATTATTGAAGATTACTCTGTCCTGAATAAGCGCGTGCGTGCCGATAGCCAAATCAATTTCACCGGAAGATATTAATTGGTATATATTTTTACGTTTCTGTTTGCAATCGGAAATTTTTGCGGGATAGGATATTTTCGTATTTTTAACATAGCATTGATTATTGCTGGTCAATAAAGCGATTCTAATTGGCAGATTTTTGAAAAGGCCGCAAAAAGTAGTGAAATGCTGCTTGGCGAGAATTTCAGTCGGCGCCATGTAGGCGACTTGATAATTATTTAACGCCGTATTCAATATTGCCAGGCAGGCGACGACAGTCTTGCCAGAACCAACGTCTCCTTCCAAAAGCCGATTCATAGGGATATTTTTGTCAATATCTTTGATTATTTCCCACCCTGCTATTTTTTGAGAATCAGTCAATTTAAAAGGCAGAGATTGGACGAATTTTTTAGTTTGTTTTTCTTGAAATTTAATGGGATTTGCGTTTGCTTTCTTCAGCTCAATTTTTGCGAGGCTGGCGCGCAGTTGAAGAATAAAGAGTTCGTCAAATTTTATGCGGTCTTTGGCTTGGTTGAGCGCGCTTTGGCTGTCAGGAAAATGAATTTGTTTAATAGCCAAGGGCAATACATTTAATTGATTTTCTGCAATAATACTTGATGGAAGCCATTCTTGGATTTTTCCGGCAAGATGGATAATTTTACTGATTAAAAAACGCAACTGCTTGGCAGTGATTTTTTTTGTTAATGGATAGACTGGAACAATTCTTGCCGTATGATTGGTAGTAGTTTTGTATCTGGTAATCTTTTCATAATTTGGGTGGACAAATTGTAAGCCGTCTTCTTTAAGACTCGTTTTTCCTGATAAATAAAGTCGGTCTCCTGGATGGAGATTTTGAATTAAATACGGCTGATGAAACCAAACGGCCTTGATTTGATCTGTTCCATCAGTAATGATAGCTTCAGTGACCAATTTTTTTTTCCATTTTGATCTTTTGTTTTGGATGAGTTCGATTTGGCCTTTGATAGTAGCGCTTGTGCTAGGCTCAATATCTTTTATCAGTTTGATTTTAGTCCAGTCTTCCCAGCGGAAAGGAAAGTAATGTAAAAGGTCCCACGCGGTTTTTATGCCAAGTTTTTTTAGTTTGGCAGCGATTTTTTCCGCAATCGGGGAGATATTTTCTATGGGTGTGTTGAGAGTTATCATATCTTAGTGTACCTACCGTCTTTTTGTCCCCAGGAGGACTTGAACCTCCAACCTTCAGCTCCGCAAGCTGACGCTCTATCCAGTTGAGCTATGAGGACAAAAAAACGGCGGGCAAACTGGCACTCATTTTTTGGATTAGCTGGCTTCACCATAGCGGCGAATTTCTGTTTATAGTTTTAGAAGTCTGCCAAGTGTCTCTGAAGCCGGTTCATTTTCCTGCTCCAGATCTTCCGCTAAGTATTGTCTTAAAAAGGTTTTTATAGCAAGTGGACTCTCGTCATTGATGGGAATAGACAGCCTTGGTTTTAATGAGAATTTGAAATTTATATATAAATTTTTTACTTCAGGCGGTTGATAAATTATCCAAAAATTTTCAATGTCACTATATTTATATTCGTTTTTATTGAATTTAATTCCTTGATTGTTTATTTCAAAGACGATTTTATCCGGTTCGTTGTGATGTTTGATGACTAAGACCATGCCGACCATGATGATGATTAAAGCAAAGAGGAAATTACTTGTCAATATGGCATAAACAAGGAGAGATGCCCCGATAATACAAGCCAATAAGTACCATCCCCTGTCGCGTTCATATTTTTCATATTCTTTGAAAGACCATGTGATAGATTCTTTTTTTGGATTTTTTGCCATCATATATTTAATATGTTAATCATAAAGTTAATTGGTATTTTTATTTTAACACTAAACAGCGGGAAATGCCATAGGGTGTATTAGTCCAACACATTCTGGACAAATAGTTGTTTTTAAGTAAATAATCCACCGGTGAGAGTAATTGGAGCGACCAATGCGGTCGTTTGGT
>PEXX01000006.1 GCA_002778965.1 Candidatus Kuenenbacteria bacterium CG08_land_8_20_14_0_20_37_23
TTTATGTTTATGTTGAAAAAGAAGATAAGGAAAAAGTGTATGTGGATAAAAAATTGATAGACACAATTTATGGAGAATTTTATGATGTGCAAGATAAAAATATTAAAATAATTAAAGGTTACGCGACATTTGGTGGCAGAGTAGTTGGCAGGGTGTATAATTTAGCCAGTAGTTGTGAAAGTGAACCAGGAAGAAATTTTATTTTAGTAACTGGTATGACGCATCCCAAGGATATTATGCTTGTTAAGAAATCCAAAGCTATCATAACTGATCACGGAGGAGTATTAAGTCATGCCGCTATTGTTAGCCGTGAAATGAAAAAACCTTGCATTATTAGCACGAAAATCGCGACTAAGGTTTTGAAGGACGGGGATCTGGTGGAGGTGAATGCTAATCAGGGGATAGTCAAAAGATTGAATACCTAATTTTTGTAATATTATTTACCAGGCTCGCTTTAATCCTTATTTATAGCCAGTTTTTGCTTTAGGACATGAAATTTGACAGTTTCTCTCGTTTCTAATATAATAGAAATGAGGCCTAAATTAGCTATTAAATATAGAAACGACTACTTGGTATGTTCAAAAAAGAGATTATCTGGCGTGAAATACTTTATCAAACGTTAGAAAAAAAACATAATAATTTTACCCAAAAAGAATTAGCTCAAAAATTCAACTTTTCTTTGAGCACTGTTTTTAATGCGCTGAAAATTCCAAGATTGAGCGGTGCCATTGAAGTTAAGGGCAGATTTTTTAGGATTATTGATAAACACAAATTTTTAAATATTTGGGCAACCCATCGTAATTTAGAAAAAGATGTAATTTATCAAACTCGTGTTGATTTACCGGTGCAAAAAATTGAAGGGCAACTGCCAAACGTTGCTTTTCCCACTGCCTATTCTGCTTATCGTTTAAAATTCAACGACTCTCCAGCCGACTATGATAAAGTTTATGTTTACATTGATAATTTAGAGGAAATACAAAAAAGGTTTCCAATAAAAAAAGGCAATGCCAATCTGATCGTTTTGCGAGCTGACAATTTTTTGCCAAACTATAAACCGTTTCCTCCTTTAGCCCAAATTTACGTTGACTTGTGGAATTTAGGGGAATGGTATGCGCGGGATTTTATTGAGGGGCTTAAAGATAAATTTTAAAAGTATGCAGTATTATCAAGATATAATTACAGCAAAAAGCTTTAAAATTCTTCAAAATCTAAAACGCCAATTTAACTTTATTCTTATTGGCGGTTGGGCAGTTTTTCTATATACCAGAAGTCTCAAATCCAAAGATATTGATATTATTTCAGACTACCAGTTGCTTGACAAGCTAAAAGAAAAGTATGATTTAAACAAAAACAATCGCCTAAAAAAATATGAAATTGTCATTGATGAAATTGACATTGATATTTACGCGCCTTTTTATTCAGAGCTGGGCATACCAGCAGAGGATATTGGAAAAAATACCAATAACGTGGAAGGATTTGCTGTGCCCCGAAAAGAGATTCTCTTAATTCTCAAACAAATTGCCCATAATGAACGAGAGGGCAGCTCAAAGGGAGAAAAGGACAAAATTGATATTATCAGTCTGTTAAATAGTGGTGGTTTTGATTTTAAATTTTATCAAAATGTTTTACATGCATATAATTTGAAAAAATACCAAGAAGGACTGCTTACCCTGCTCAATACCACCGCTCAAGTTAAAGAATTAAATTTAAATGAATATCAATATTCCAAGCTTAAGAAAGAAGTCCGAGCCCAATTGGCATAGGATTGGACTTTAAATAATCACACGGGCTCCAATTTAATAAACCCATGTCAAATCTATCTCAATTTCACCAAGCGCGCCAGAATAAAGACGCACATAAATGGCATGCCATGACAAGTGATGATGTTTTGGCAAAATTAGCGTCTTCCAAAAACGGTCTTAATGAAGAAGAGGTCAAAAAACGGCGAGAAAAATATGGTCCCAATAAATTGCCGGAAAACAGGCGCAAGCCGCGTTGGCGAATTTTTATTGCTCAATTTAAAAGTTCACTCGTTTATGTGCTTTTGACCGCCACTACGATCAGCATTTTTTTGGGAGATTTCATTGATGCAGGAGTTATTTTTATTGCGATATTTATCAATGTTATTATTGGTTTTTATGAAGAGAATAAAGCGCAGACAGCTTTCATCGCTTTGCACAAGGCGGTAATCAATTACTGCAAAGTAAGGCGCAATGGTCTTGAACGTCAGATTGAGACAGACGCATTAGTGCCAGGCGATATAGTTTTTTTGTCTGCTGGCGATAAGATTCCGGCTGATTTGAGAATTATTAAGAGTAATAATTTAAAAACAAATGAAACCTTGTTGACTGGCGAGTCCGCTGAAATTGGGAAAAATAGCGGGGCAACTGTCGGTGAATTGATTATTGCCGATCAGACTGACATGGCCTTTATGGGCACTCAAGTAATCGCTGGCAACGGACTTGGAGTCGTAGTGGCGATCGGGCAAGAGACAGCGCTCGGACGCATTGTCAGATTGGTTGATATTACTGAAGAGATGGTTACGCCTTTGCAGAGAAAACTCGCAATATTCGCGCGCAAGATCAGCATTTTAATTATAGTTTTATGCGCCCTTATTCTTTTTATAGGATTTTTGCTTGGCCACAATTTTACGCAGATGTTTATGGTGTCTGTAGCTGTGGCTGTATCTGCCATTCCAGAAGGACTTCTTGTGACGGTTACAATGGTGTTGGCTGTAGGTATGCAGAGGCTATTAAGAAAAAAGGCTCTTGTTAAACATTTATTAGCCGCGGAAATACTCGGTTCCGTTTCTGTTATCTGTTCCGACAAGACGGGTACAATGACAGAAGGTGAAATGCGTGTGATTGAGGCGGCTACCCACGATTATGAGTTTAATTTTTTGAAGAGTGATTTTAATCAAGCGAGGAAGCAGGTTGACGAGATTTCGCTGTTATTTAAGATCTGCATGCTGTGCAATAATGCTTATATTGAAAATTCTATTGGCGGTTTCATTGAAACGATTGTGCGCGGTTCTCCGACTGAAAGAGCTTTGTGTTTGGCTGGATTTAGCATTGGGCTGGACAAGTCGTTTTTAGAAAAAGAGGAAGAGCGTTTGGACGAGATTCCATTTGACAGCGTTTGGAAGTTTATGATGACATTAAATAAAGACGGCGGAGGTTTTAACAACGTTTATTTAAAGGGAGCGCCGGAGGTTGTTTTGAAATTTTGTAAGTATATATATTCAAGCCGCACTGGCGATAAAAAAACGGAATTAACACAGGATCATATATATAGAATGCAGAAGATTTATAAAGATATGAGTATTCGCGGTTTGAGAGTTTTGGCTTGCGCAATGAAAAGGGTTTCATCAAACATAAAAAAATTTAAAAACGGAGATCAAGAAAATTTTATTTTCATTGGGCTTGTTGGCATCAGAGATCCAGTGCGCAGAGGTATTAAAAAAATGATTTTTTCAATTAGGAAAGCCGGCGTGAAAACAGTTATGATTACTGGCGACCATAAATGGACTGCCGCTGTTGTTGCGCGCGATTTGGGTTTGCCGCACGGCAATAAAAATATTCTTGAGGGAGAAAAACTGGCTGAAATGAGCGAGAGTGAGCTTGTGGAGGTTGTTGATGATATCACAGTTTATGCCAGAGTTACGCCAGAAGATAAGTTGAAAATAATCAAAGCCTGGCAGTATAAAGGTAAAGTGGTCGCTATGACCGGCGACGGCATCAATGATTCTCCAGCTTTGAAAAAGGCAAATATTGGTATTGCTGTCGGCTCTGGTACTGACGTAGCCAAAGAAACAGCGGATCTTATTCTTCTTGATAATAATTTTAAAACAATCGTAGCGGCAATAAGGGAAGGCAGGGTTATTTTTGATAACATAAAAAAAATTATTCTCTATCTTTTATCAAACAGCCTTGCCGAAGTTTCCGCTATTTCCGCAAGTCTTATTTTAGGCTGGCCGTT
The DNA here is from genome assembly GCA_002778965.1 of Candidatus Kuenenbacteria bacterium CG08_land_8_20_14_0_20_37_23. Taxonomy (GTDB): domain Bacteria; phylum Patescibacteriota; class Patescibacteriia; order UBA2196; family GWA2-42-15. Next base: position 3,979 of record PEXX01000006.1, read on the forward strand.
GCCTCTTTTAGCCAGCCAGATCATTTGGATTAATTTAGTGAATGATACTTTACCCGCCTTGGCTATGACCCAAGAACCGGCTGACGAGAATATTATGAATCGTTGTCCGCGCAGACTGAATGAGCCCATATTTGACAAAAAAGCAAGATGGTTTACAGCGTTGATTAGCTCTTCGCAGGCAATTGGGATTCTTTTTTTGTTCAATTATTTTTTGCGTCGTTTCGCTGATATTAATTTGGCGCGTACAATGGCTTTTACATTTCTTGCCGTGAGCGCGTTGTTTTATATTTTTAGCATCCGTAATTTGTCCAGTCCAATCTGGAGAAATAAACTGTTTGATAATAAATTTATGATTGGCGGAGTTGCTATTGGCTTGTTATTGCAAATAGCGGCTATTTATCATCCATTTTTGCGCAAGATATTCGGCACAGTCCCAATCGGTTTAGCGGAATGGGCGGTGATCATTAGCGCGTGTCTTTTACTGGTATGTATAATTGAATTTGTAAAAGCTTACTATTGCAGGAATGAACATTAAAATTATTATTTTCGCCCCTGGCATATTTTTTCGTTAAAATTTAGCCTCATTCGTTCGCTATATTATTCAGTACAATTTATCCATTGCTTGGCTTTAACTCAAATCGCATTTAAAGGCGAAAGTAATAAAAATAAAGATTTGGCTTTCCTGCGCGCGAGTTATTGGAAATCTATAAAGTAATAAAAATAAAGATTTGGCTTTCCTGCGTGCGAGTTATTGGAAATCTATTTAGATTTTGCTATACTTATATTAGAGATTCGTTGAGCTTGCTGTTTGCTGAATTTATTGTCTTATGACTAAAGAAAAATGGTTAGATATGATAGATATGGTGGAGGATAAATTTGGCATTGACAAAGAATATAAAGAAATAATCAGTCCGAATATTCCGGGGGAAAAACACATTATTGAGTTTTCGGGACCCATTGGAAGAATGAAAATTGAATTTATTGAAAAACCAAGAGTACTTGACGAAAAAACGTTTTATTCCAATCGCGTCGGCTCGTATGTTAATGTTGAAAAAGTGTATGACAAAAAAGACAAGGTTTGTTATTTTAATGCTTACAAATGGGATGAAGCCAGCGAAGGTTGGGAGCAGATTAACGCAGATTTTTTTCAATAATTTAAATGAAATATATGTTCAATAAAGAATTATTCATAAAATATCACTGGAAGCAGAGCTTACTCGCGGCGATTGTTATAATCTCGTCTATTTCTTTCAGTATAATTATTGAAGATACAGACTGGTTATTGAAGAATGTCGGTTTAGTGAAAGGAGAGTCTGTGGCGCCAGACGGTTTGCTCGCGGGCGATAAAAATTATCAAAATGTTGTGATACGCTATCAAAGTAAATTAAAGAATATTATTGGCAGCTATTTGACGGCGCGCGCTCAATTTGACGGCGCTAGCCAGGAGTGGCTGTTTTTATTGAATAATACAAAGCATCAATTGCTCGGCCTTGAAGTGCCAGTGGCTTACCATGATCTGCAATTAAAATTATTGGGCGCATTTGATTTTGAGAAAGAGTTGGTTACGCAAGGCGCGGAGGATAGGCTGAACTTGGCCAATGAAAAATGGCAGAATATTTTACTGCAATATTATTGGCTAGAGTGATTAAACAAAGAAGCAGCAATATAATAAAACGGGAAAATAATAAAATTGTGTCAATTTATCTATCATATTTTTATAGTTTGTTGATCATTATCGGACTGGAAGTAAGCCTTCTGAAGCCGGATTTTTTTTGGTGGGCATTGTTCGCGCTTTTGATTGGCGATCTATTTTTTATTTGGCTTGCCACGCATCGTAAGTTTAATATGAATTTTTTTAATTTTCTTATCTCGCCTTTTTTGTTTATGCTTGGAGGACTTTTGTTTTTATTGTTTCTGGACAGTTTTTTCCTTAAAGAAATTATTATTATTTTTTTGTTGATAGCCAGCAGTGTTTTCTTGCGCCGTTTGATTGTGCGAAATTACTATCAGTATGACTGCAAGAATCATTCATTATCGGGTATCTCGCGTATTCTGAATATGAGCATTGTTTTTTTCTTTTTTGGAGCTTTTTTTAATTTGCATTCATTTATGCGTTTTCCAATTTGGATGTTGGTATTTTTTTCCTATTTAGTCGTCGGCCTGACGGTTTATCAATATTTTTGCATTTCTAAAATAAGATCGGGCTATAGCGGTCTTTTTATTCTCTTTTCATCTTTGATGCTAGCGGAGTTATTTTATGTCATTAATTGGTTGCCGTTTCTTTCTCATACTAAAGCGCTATTGATGGTAAGCGCATATTATTTTATAATAAATCTGGCAAGACATTATTTGGTCGGTACATTGGCGCGCCAAGTTTACGCTCGCTATAGTTTTGTTACAGGATTGATCTGGGTGGTTGCTTTCGTAAGTTCCAGATGGACGTAGAAACAAGGGAATAATAAAACAAAATTTTTATGAAAAAATTTACCGTAAAATCAATACGTAAAACAGAAAAACCAGCCGCCGATAAAGAAATCGCGAAAGAGGAAATAGTGGATATTTATAAAGAAACTCAAAATTTGCCCGAAATCCAAAAACCGGTTTATCACAAGAGTATTTGGGTGTTGGTAGTTTTAGTTTCTATGCTTTTTGGTTTTGCGTCAAGTTTTGCGTATGATTTTCTGTTTACTATTGATGTTGGCACTGCGAATAGCCAAAAAATTATTATTGAAAAACAGGAAGAGGTGACAGTGGCAGCAGACGAGAGACTGCGCGAACTTGGAAAAACAATTAATCCGGTTATAGTTAATTTTTATGATCAAACAAAAGGCGTTGATTGGCAATTTTATCAGGACGATTATTCTTTTGGCAATGGTTTTATCCTTACTACAGACGGATGGATAGTGACAGTTAAAAGCGTGATGAACAAGATAGGAAATAAAAAATATGCGCTTTTGACTGCTGATTACAAAATTTATACCGCGGAGAAAATATTGTCTGATCCAACAAGCGATGTTGTTTTTGTAAAAATAAAGGCCGATGATTTGCCAGTGGTTAAATTTGGAGACGCATCGGATGTTTCGTCCGGCCAGGAAGTTTTTGGTTTTATAGCAAGTTATCCGGAGAGCCGCAGAGCCAGTTTGCATATAGCCGACTTGCAGTTTTCCGCGTTGGAAGACGTGGTTGCTTCATCTGAAAAACACAGTCATTTTTTTTCCAGCCGCGAGGGTTATGATCCGAGTCTGATTGGAGCGCCGCTTGTCAATCTTTCGGGCGAGATTATAGCGGTAGTCGTTGATTCAAATTCCGCCATGCCTGTCGCATATTTAGAAACCGCAATTGATGATTTGTCAAAGAAAGAAAAAATTTATCGGCCGTATTTTGGCGTACATTATATTAATTTGGCGAAATATCCGCGCGTTGACGCGGCCAGCGGCGAGATGCGCGATCGCGGAGCTTTGCTTTCCGGATGGCAAAATTTAACGGCAGTTGTCAAGGGTAGTCCGGCTGATAAAGCGGGGCTTAAGGTAGGGGATATTATTACTATGGTTGAAGATGAGTTAGTTAATGGAAAGAAAAGTTTGACACAAATTATCGGTGATTATAATCCTGGAGATAAGATAGGATTAACAGTTTTAAGCAATGGCCGTGAGAAAGTTGTTGAAACAGAGCTTGGAGTAATGGATTGACGCGTGATTATCAGTGAATATATTTATAAACAGCCCGATTTTATCTGCGGGTTTTTGTTTAATTTAAGTAATATTGACAAAAAAATACTATTATGCTATAATTTCAAAATAATTAAATCAGTCTGTAAGGGATAACCAAAGTCAAAAACAGTCCAATGCTAGGTATCCCGGTGGAGACAGTCTGAATTTATAGACTCAAAACTCCACCAAAAAAGGAATTTTTGTCTTTCCTGACGGCGGAGTGAGAGAGCCGAGTACTCCACACTTTGCTCCTTCAGCCCGCCATCAGGGAAGATACAGGGATAGCTCGTTAAAAACTGAATAAAATTGAAAAACCTCCAATAATTTGCATGGCCTAAAAGCGGCCGGCCGCATCCAGCACTAACTTTTGAATTTTTTGCAGTTCAATTATTATTTCCATCTGAATAATAATCAGCATTGAGATTTTTAAAGATAATTGGATTATAGCGCCTCAAGGCGCTGTTCAAAAGTTAGTGCTGGATCCGGCCTTGGTCGCAAACTTTCTTGATAGAAAGAGGCCAACGGAATAGTTTAATAAGCTTTAATAAGCCGTTGGGAATAAAAATAATAATCTTCCCGCGGCAAAAAAAAGCAATAAGCAATAAAAAAAGAACTTGGTTGGTTCTTTTTACGGAAAAATAACAATATTTAACGGTACGCGTCTTTCCGGTGGTCAATGGTATGAAGAATAATTATATTTTTGTCTATCCCGAAAATACAGCGATAATTTCTGGTAATCCGAAAGCTATAGTAACCCCTCCATTTTTCGCGCAACGGTTTAGTATGCAGATACGGATGGAAAGCGTCTTCGGCCAAAAAATGAATTAACTCGGCCAACCGCCCTTGAATTTCTACCGGCATTTTCCTAACTGATTTTTTCATCTCGTCAGTATAAACGATGGAAAGCATAAAACTAATCAAATAATGTTTTTACCGGACGCAGTTGGCCATTTCTGGCTTCAATTATGGATTTTTGTAAACTGTTTTCACCCTCTGGCGTCAATTCATAATACTTTTCATCGTCATCAGCCGCCCTGGTCGGTTCAATAAAAATACTGTCATCATGAACTATGACGGAAAATTTATTAGTTTTATAGCGAGCCAAAATTGATTCCGGCAGCACTAAAGCATTATTAGCGGTGAGGGTTATGGTTTGGGTCATAAAATGTGATTAATTATTTTCTATACCCCAAATTATATCATTCGGGCTTAATATGTCAATTTTTTCCCTAAAAAGAACCAATCAAGAATTTGCCATGCTGGAAGCGCCAGTGATAGCAAATGATTTTTTATACCTATTGCAGGAAGTGTTAGATGTATAAAATAATTTTAATTTTGGCGACGATCATGCTTTACGTCGCGCAAGCTATGGCCCAATCCCACGCCGCGGATATTATCGCCAGCGCGCATAATGATCATGTGGCCCAATATAGAGAAGATTGACTTCGTCGCTTTTCGCGAAGTCAAAATAGACGCGAAAACCGTCTTTTAGACAAAACGCGTAGCACTCATTTAATTTACCCTTCAGTTTATGCGTTTCCAGCCGCGGATGAAAAGGATTTTCGGCAAAGAAGCGAACGCGCTCAAAAAAACTTTTTTGAATATGAAAAGGTAATTTCTTGAATGAACGTTTAAACCGCGTTGATTGGTTGATGATCATATTTTATGTGCGCAAGTCGTGGATAAGATCGTCAACACTGGTGAATCTTTTAAAGTCGCCGCGCGCGTAATCAATCCGCGCTTGCGCGATAATATCGTCAATCGTTTGCGGTTCATTATCTTCGCGCAATGCCGCGATCGGCAGTTCAACGAGTATGGTGCCGGCGGCGTCATCGCGCCATACCGGCTTAATCGCGCTAAGCGGAATCTGAAGGGTGGTTGGATTACTCATAAAGTATGCTTTAAATTGTTATTTTAATAATAGCCTACTCATATAAATTCGTCAAACAAAAACAGACTTCCAAATTTGTCTTTCCATATCTCTTCCCGCTTGACCGGAAATAGATATGGGAGGAAAAATAAATAGCTAGTTCGTTGAAAATTAAATAGATTTAACAAACTTTATTGAGACCAAGATAAGGTTGATTTAAAGTCCAGCACCAACTTTTGTTTGAATTTGATCCAACGCTAAAATTTAGCGCTGGATAAACTATGCAATAAACGACGTTTTAATTGCGCCAAAGCTTGGCCATGATATTTCAATCGTTTCTCCCGCGTCAAGGCGTCGCGTTGATCACCGTAAGCTTCGTAGTAAATCAATTTCCACTGATGATTTTTAGTAAAAAAAGATTTGCCAGTCTGGTGTTCATTAAACCTGCGGCGCAAATCATTGGTGACGCCATAGTAAATTTCATCTTGTTCGTTTTGTATTAAGTAAACATAGTGCATAGTTTAATTATAACACTCTGTTATAACTAACAAAAGTTGGTGCTGGAATTATTGCTTCCAGTTGAGTTAAGAAGAAGAAAATTATAAAAATTTTATCAGTTCTTCGTTTGATATATTAATATCCCGTAAAATAGCGCGCAATGTGCCTTTAGGAATATCGCGGCCCGGATGAATAGGCACAACAGTTCGCCGGCCGTCATTATGCTTCATTATTAGATGAGATGTCCCGTGTTGCCGATGTTCAAAAAAACCAAGCTTCTTTAAAGCTTGGATTGGGTCGCGATCTGTGATAATCGGCAGTTTAGGCATAGACTGGTGTGGATTTTTCGGTTGCGGGCATGGTAATTGTTTCCA
>PEXX01000034.1 GCA_002778965.1 Candidatus Kuenenbacteria bacterium CG08_land_8_20_14_0_20_37_23
AGAATTTTCGTCGTGTAGACAGCTAATTTTTTTGTATAGTAGTTGTTCTTTTGGCAGAACTTCATCTTTATTTATACCGATATTGCGCATGAAAAATCCCATTACAAAAAACCACAAATATATGCCAAAGGCTGTTGTCCAGAAATAATGATCAAAAAACATTAGAAAAAATACAACCCCCATAGCGCTTCCGGAAATAAGAAGCGGTAAAGGGTATCCGGTAAATTGGTCTTCTTTTGCGGCTACCATACGGGCGCAAAAGTAAAGAAGTAGCAACAGCATTGATATGCCGCCGACAAGTCCGAGTTCAGCCCATGCCAAAAAATATACATTATGCACGGGCTGGTATAATGAGATTGGCAGAGAGTCGCGATCAAGTCTTCTAACCTCTTGGACGTAATTACCAAGTCCAACGCCACGCGGAGTATGATTAAGCGCGATATAATAAGCATTACGCATGCTGGCTGAGCGTTCCGTGAATGATATTTCTTCCAACCTGCCATCGCCTAGTATTCTGGTTTTCAGAGGAGCCAAAAACAAAAGCGATAGAATGGTAACTAGGATTATCGCCCAGGCGCCGAGCGCTTTCGCGAGTCGGCGCGTATCATATGTTGATTTATGGGCAAATACCGCAAATAAAAAAATGATGACCCCAAGAGTCGCCAACCATGCGCTACGCGAAAAGGTGAGAAAAATTCCGGAGAGAATTAATGAAAAACTGGAAAATAAAAACCACCTTTGCCAGCTTTTTTCGGTTTTGAGAATAAGATATATGAGCATGGCAAAAACGACCACTAGAAAGCCGGCTAAAATGTTTGGATGCGGCAATGATCCATAAGCGCGCAACAGTCGTTCATCTCCGTAAGCGATTACTGATTCTCCAGCCAGAGCGTCGGCCTGATGCCAAGCCATCCCAAGCCATTTATTGGCCATTACTTCATTATGTATTACCTGCCATATGCCGAGTAACGCTTGTAAGCATGCGCTGGTGACGAATGCTACAATTAATTTGATTTGAGAAAAATTTATTTTTAATATCAATAACAATAATAGAAAAGCTACGACAAAACGGGTTAGCCAGTAATGAGCGATTTCCGAATCAATGGCGAAAAACCATGCGGAGTATGCCATAACAGCGAGAAGGATGATAAAAATTGAGAGACCAATGCCTTCGGCTTTAGAGATGATATTGGTAAATTTTACTCTGATGGATTTTGCCAGCAGAAAAATTAGCAGCATCGCGAGAATGATTAAATCAAAAGCGTACAAACCCATCCTTCCAAATTCAAAGAAATTTTCTCCAACTCTATAATCCTTAAATATCCATCTCGTTTGCCAGGGTAGCACGAAAACAAAAAGATAGAGCATATATTCAAGGATTTTGGAAAAGAATTTGTCTTTTTTTGAAATTTTGTTATTCATATTATCCACTTACTTTATATTTTAATCATACATCATTTCGGCTATAAGGTAAATCCACTTTATTTTTTTTACGGAATAATATAGTATTAATATTGTCAATTACGCAATTTGTTAACTGGCAGATTGCTTACAGCAAGAAATAGCGCATTTATGTTAAAAACAGCAAATAAGTATTATGGCAGAAAATAATTACAAAGATGAATATAAAATAAGATTTGAAAAACTGGCCAAAATAAGGCAAGCTGGTGTAAATCCCTACCCGGCTAAATTTAACAAAGAAAATAGAGTGACAGAAATTCAAACCAGCGCTGACGGAATAGGCTTAAAGACAGCAGGTAGAATAGTTGACTTGCGCAAAATTGGCAAATTAGTTTTTTGTAATCTTCGGGATGAGTGGGGCAGAGCGCAGATAGTTTTAAAACAAGATGAATTAGGCAAGGATAAATTCACATTTTTCATCAAGTATTTTGACAGAGGAGATTTTTTGGGAGTCGAGGGGAATATATTCACCACGCGCACAGGGGAAAAGACGCTTCTCGTTAAAAGATACGAATTGCTTTCCAAATCGCTTTTGCCATTGCCTGGGAAATGGCACGGCTTAAAGGACGAGGAATCGTGTTACCGCCAAAGATATTTGGATTTGATCGCTAATGATGAAACAATAAAAAGATTCAAATTCCGCAGCAGATTTATCAAGATATTGCGGGAGTTTTATGCTCAAAATGGTTTTGAGGAGATTGATACGCCTATACTTGCCAATCAGGCTTCCGGGGCGCTTGCTAAACCATTTAAAACACACCATAATGCTCTTGGAACCGATATATATTTGCGTATTGCGCCGGAAACATATCTGAAGGAATCTATCGTTGGTGGATATGAAAAAGTTTTTGAAGTGGCGCGGTGTTTCCGAAATGAAGGTATGGATCCATCGCATTTGCAGGATTTCACTATGGTGGAGCACTACGCGGCTTATTGGGATTATGTGGATAATATGCGTTTTACGGAGCGTATGTTTGAATATATATTGGCAAAATTAAAGGATGGAAAGAAAAAGATCAAAATTCCGAACAGAGGAGGAGGATTAGTGGAAATTGATTTTTCTTTACCTTGGAAAAGAGTGAGTTTTTGCGAGCAATTAATCGAGGATGCCGATATTGACATTGATAAATATGAAAACGCTGATAAGTTAAGAGAAGCAATCAAGCGAAAAAAAATTAAAATTGAAGATATTGACAAATTAGGCAGAGGTAACCTTATTGACGCTTTGTATAAACTTGTTTCACGGCCTAAAATTATTAACCCAACTTTTTTGACAAATCATCCCTTGGATCTGTCGCCGCTGGCCAGGCGCAGTGATAACAACATCAAGGCCGTGGATAGATTTCAATTGATCATTAATACATGGGAAATAATCAACGCATACTCGGAGTTAGTTGACCCGATTGATCAGGAAGAAAGATTTCGCGTCCAGGAAAAGGCCAAGAAAGATGGCGATGAAGAAGCGCATGGAAAAGACGACGAATATATAGAGGCCATGAAACATGGCATGCCTCCGATATCAGGTTTTGGGATGGGTATTGAGAGGATTGTAGCCTTACTTACTGGACAAACAAATTTGCGCGATGTTGTGTTATTCCCATTAATGAAGCCAAAGATAATTAGCAGAGAGGAACAACCAATCTGGAATAACAAAGAAAATAACTGCGCTGGCGCGGCCGAAGAAGATAAGATGGATTTAGGGATTGATATTGGAAAAGCAAAGGAACTTTTTGAAAAATATTTAAAGGCAGATGTCAACCGCATGCATTCAATTGAATCAATGACGATAATGAGATCTTTAGCTAGATATTTTAAAAAAGATGAAGAAAAGTGGAGTATAATAGGACTTTTACATGATATTGATTGGGAATTGACCAAAAACAATCCAAAAGAACATTGTATTCAAGCCGTGAAAATTTTAAAGAGCGCAGGAGCCACTGATTTTATGATTAATGCTGTGCAGTCGCATTGTTATGGTTGCGGGCAAGGCGATAATTTTTGTGGAGCGCAAGAATTACTTGGTAAACACAGAACATCTCTCATAGAACATGCTTTGGCAGCCGCAGAAACTGCAACCGGTTTAATTGTGGCTACCGCACTTGTTCAAGCTGACAAGAAATTGGCAAGCGTCAAATTGGACTCACTCAAGAAGAAATTCAAGGATAAATCTTTTGCCGCTAATTGTAGACGAGATATCATCATTGAATGTGAGGAAATAGGATTGAATGTAGATGAATTTTTGGCAATCGGTTTGAAAGCGTTGCAAAATATTGCCGATGAGCTTGGATTATAAATTTAAGAGATTTTAAAATATAAACAGAGTAAATATGTTAGATATAAAATTCATTCGTGATAATGCGAACAAAGTTAAAAAAGGCGCTAAAGACAAAGGCATTGATGCTGATATTGATCGCTTGCTTAAAGTTGATAAAATGCGCAGAGATTTTATTCAAGAGCTTGAAGGATTGAAATCAGAGCAGAATAAACTATCAAAAGTCAAGCCGAATAGTGAGACAATAAAAAAATTAAAAGAGGATAAAATTAAAATAAAAGGGCTTGAAGAAAACTTGAAAGATATTGATCATGAGTTTAGCAAATTAATGCTTAGTGTTCCGAATATTCCTTCTCATAAAATGCCAAATGGCAAAGGGGAAGATGATAATATCGTTTTTAAAGCCTGGCGGCCAGATATCGGATATATTGATCCAAGAAAATTAAAATATCCTGTGGATACTAAGAAGTTGATGCCTGAAAAGCCGATCTATGCTCAAGGAATTTTTAAGCCGAGACACCATATTGAAATTGGCAAAGATTTGGATATTATTGATAATGAGCAGAGCGCAAAAGTTTGCGGTTCAAGATTTTGTTATCTCAAAAAAGATGCCGTGCTTCTGCAATACGGAATTTTGGATTTGATGATGAAAAAATTAGCGCGCGAAGAATTTACCCCAATGATCGTTCCGCTTTTAGTAAAGGATAAAGCGCTTTTCGGTACCAGTCATTTTCCAGGGGATCAGGATCAGATCTATAAAATTGAAAACAAAAACGTTGAGGAAAATCAGGATTTGTATTTAGTTGGTTCTTCAGAGCCGTCGCTTTTTGCGTATTACATGGACAAGATTTTGCAAGAGGAGGATTTGCCGCAAAAGATGTTTGCGTATTCTTCATGTTTCCGTTCAGAAGTCGGATCATGGGGAAGAGATGTGCGCGGTATCAAGCGCGTACACCAATTTGATAAATTGGAGATGGACGTAATCTGCAGTGAGAAGCAGTCAGATAAAATTTATGATGAACTTTTGATCATCAACGAATGGTTGCTCCAGGAACTGAAACTTCCTTATCATCTGGTTAATAAATGCACTGGCGACGCCGGCTATTATGCAACGCATTATCAGTGCGATCCGGAAGTATGGCTGGCTGGGCAGCAGGAATTTATGGAAGTGATGACCGACACAAACGCATCGGATTTTCAAGCGCGCAGATTGAACATAAAGTATATTACAAGAGATGGAGATAAAAAATATTGCCATACGGTAAATGATACTGGAGTGGCTATGGGCAGAATGATTATAGCTATTATTGATAACTACCAGCAAAATGACGGGAGCGTTAAAGTACCTGATATTTTGCAGAATTATGTGGGAAAAGAAATAATTAAAAAAACAATATGACTAAAAAAATGAATGTTGCTGTAATATTTGGCGGGCGGTCAGGAGAACACGAAGTGTCTTTAGTTTCGGCCGATTTTATAATAAAAACACTGGACAAGAAAAAATACAACGTCATTCGGATTGGCATTACTAAAGACGGACAATGGATTGCCGGTGAAAATTCTTTGGATTTGCTTAAATCTGGAGATATCCTCAAAGCGCTTAAAGCAACTTTAACACCAGATACAAATATCAAATCGCTTGTTCAAATTTGCAATAAAAACTATAAAGAATTACGGATTATGTCAAGTAATACGAATTCGCATGTAAATTGCGGATTACAAATTACGGATAAAATTGATGTAGTTTTTCCGGTATTGCATGGCACTTATGGAGAAGATGGTACGATTCAGGGACTTTTTGAATTAGCTGATTTGCCGTATGTCGGCTCTGGTGTTCTTGGTTCAGCCGTGGCAATGGACAAAATAACTCAAAAAAATATCTGTATGGCGGCTAATTTACCGATGGCAGATTGGGTTTGGCTTACAAAAAAAGAGTGGCATTGGCTCAAGAAAAATAAAGATGTTTTTAAGAAATGGCTTAATTCTACTGAAAAAAAATTGGGATTTCCGATATTTGTCAAACCGTCAAATCTTGGTTCATCGGTTGGCATTTCAAAGGTAAAAAATCGTGGCGAATTTATTAAAGCTATAAATTTAGCAGGAAGATTTGATAGACGTATAGTGGTTGAAAAGGGCGTTGAAGACATGATGGAGATTGAAGTCGCGGTTTTAGGCAATGGCAAACCGGAAGCTTCAATACCAGGGCAGATTATTCCTTCAGGTGAATTTTATGATTATAGCGCGAAATATGTTGATGACCGGTCAGAAAAAATTATACCAGCTCCTCTGCCGGAAAAAATAATCCGCCAAATTCAAAACATTGCCGTTGAAGCGTTCAAACTGCTTGATTGCGCCGGCATGGCGCGAGTTGATTTTTTTGTAGAAAAAAAATCGTATAAAATTTATTTAAGTGAAATTAATACTATTCCTGGGTTTACATCAATCAGCATGTATCCCAAGTTATGGCAAGCAAGTGGAGTTTCGCCGCAAAAATTGCTTGATATCTTGATTAGACTGGCGCTTGAGAGACATGGGGAGAAGAAACAATTGATAACAAGCATACAGATGAAAGATGAGTGGTATAAGTAGATAAATAAAAATATAAATTTAAATTACAAAATTTCAAAATATTTATTTAAAAAAAAATATGGCAATCATTTTATGAAAAAACCGTCGCCAGATGGTTTTTTAAAGCAACATAAGAAAAAAATTATTGTATTTTTTTATTGTATGGCGGTTATTGGCTTAATTTATCTGTTTATTTATTCTCCAATCTTTAAAATAAACAAAATAGTCGTGAGTGGAACAAATGAGTCTGATATCATAAGTCAACTGCAGATTATTTCAAGGTCGGAAATATTGAAACGTAAATGGCTGATTTTGCCAAAAAGTAATTATCTCGTTTTTTCCAGCGGAGAATTAAAAAATTATATTAATGCCAACTTAATATTAGATGAGCTTGAGGTTGATAAGAAATTGTTGCATACTTTAAAAATTTATGCTAAAGAAAAAATACCGGCGTTGCAGCTAGAAGATTCCGGCGCCAATTATTATATTGATAAAAATGGGTTAGTGACGGGTGCTATTGATTCGACCGCGATTAAATATGATTTGCCAAAAATATCATATGGCACCAGCACGCGCGTAACAGTCGGCAGTATAATCTTAGACAAAAGCGATGTTGGCTTTATAAAAAATGTTTTCGTAAAAATTTCTGATAAATTTCGTGGATGGCGGATTATACGCGCCGTTTTTATTGATAAAAAAAATAGCCAACTCAAATTTTACACAAATGAAGGCTGGTATCTTATTTTGAATACAGAGGCTCTTGTTGATAAACAGCTTGAGAATCTAGACGCGCTCTTGCGGCAGAAGATACAAGACAGGCGAGAGCTTGAATATATTGATTTGCGGATAGAGGATAAAATATTTTATAAATAATTCTAAATTTCTAATTCACTTAACTTTTAATAAAATTTTTAAATTTTTTCAATTTAGAATGCCGAATTAATATTTTTATGGCTTGATCGCTTTACGGCTGTAAATATTTTCTTTTTTTTAATTCCACTGGGAAATATTCCTGTTTTTCCTTATAATCGTAATTTGGACTGTATTTATAATCTTTGCCATAATTCAAATTTTTCATCAATTCCGTTGGCGCGTTTCTTAAGTGCAAGGGCACTCCGAGGTTGCCGTATTCTTTAATATCTTTTTGAGCTTCTAAATATGCTGCGTATAAATTGTTAGATTTTTTACATTTTGCCATATATACCACAGCTTGGGCCAGAACGACATTACATTCCGGAATGCCAATGAAATGACAGGCTTGATAGGCAGCTACTGCTTGCTCAAGGGCGCGTGAATTTGCAAGGCCGATATCTTCTGAAGCGAAACGCACAAGACGACGCGCTACATAGAGAGGATCTTCACCGGCTTCAAGCATTCTTGCCAGCCAGTAGAGAGCCGCGTCAGCGTCTGATCCTCTCATGGATTTATGAAGCGCAGAAATTATATTAAAATGCTCATCGCCGTTCTTGTCATATATTAAGTGACTTTTTTGAAAAGCTTCTTTAATCATTTTCAGATCAATATTCTTACCAAGAGAGCTCGCGTATTCAAGCGCGTTTATGGCAGTTCTGGCATCGCCGTTACTCATGTTTGCCAACGTCTCAATTGTTTTTTTATCAATTTTTAAATTTAAGTTACCCAACCCTTTCTCTTTATTTTTTATAGTAGTAAGAATAATTTTTACTAAATGTTCTTTGTTTAGTTGATGCAGAACAAAAACTCGACAGCGAGAAAGCAGAGCGCTTCTTACTTCAAAGCTTGGATTTTCTGTAGTGGCGCCGATGAAAATAATGGTTCCATGTTCAACATGCGGCAAAAGAGCATCCTGCTGCGATTTGTTCCAGCGATGAATTTCGTCTATAAAAAGTATTGTTTTTTGCCCCAAACGTTTGTTTTGTTCAGCCCGTTCAAGAATAGCGCGTAAATCTTTCATTCCGCTTGAAACCGCGCTGATTTGGATAAAATCGCTTTTTGTGGTTTTGGCAATAATAAAGGCTAGAGTTGTCTTGCCTGAACCAGGTGGACCCCAAAGGATCATTGACGGGACTTTATCGTATTGAATCGCATCGCGCAGCATTTTTCCTTGGCCTACGACCTCTTCTTGACCTAAAAATTCAGCCAAGGTGCTTGGCCTCATACGGTCGGCTAGAGGAGTGGGACATTGAGTGTTAGCCATATATAATAAGGTTAACAGAAATAAATTAAATTTTCAATTTTTTTGCACGCGGTAATTTGATTTTATTAAGATCTATTATATACTTCTAAGTATGAACAAACTCAAGATTTCAATACGTGTTAATAAGTTAAATCAATCTCCAATTCGCAAATTTTTTGCGTTGGTTGAACGCGCTGAAAAACGAGGTATAAAAGTTTTTAAATTAAACATAGGAGATTCAGACATAGAAACCCCAAAAGAAATTCTAAAAGGAATCAGTAGTTTCAAAAATAAAAATATTCATTACGCGCCGTCGTCGGGGATAAAAGAGCATATTGAAGCTTGGATCAAATATTATAGAGGTTTTGGAATTTATTTGGGGGCTGAAGAAATTATTTCTACAGTTGGAGTGTCCGAAGGGATTTTAATGACTTTTTTGGCCATTTCAAATCCGGGTGATGAAGTGATTGTGTTTGAGCCATTATATGCTAATTACCCGGCGATTGCTGCAATGTGCGGAGTAAAACTTGTGCCGATTAGGCTTAAACTTGAAAATGGTTTTGTATTGTCAAGCGAAAAGGAGATTATTAGAAAAATTACTAAAAAGACCAGGGGAATTGTCGTGATTAATCCTGACAACCCGACAGGCAAGGCGTGGGGCAAAAAAGAGCTTGAAATTATCGCCAAAGTGGCGCGGAAAAATAATTTATATATAATAGCTGATGAAACATATCGCGAAATTATTTTCAGAGGAAAGCCTTTGAGCATGTTGTTATTCAAAAACATTGATGATAATTTGATTGTTTTAGACAGCATTTCAAAACGTTTTTTAGCTCCTGGAATCAGACTTGGCGTTGTTGTAAGTAAAAATAAGGAGTTTACGGCCGGTATTTTGAAGATAGCCATGTCAAGACTGTCAGCGCCTACGATTGGGCAACTGGCGACAATACAAATTTTGAAGAAATCAAGACCGTTCACTAAAAAATTGACGGCAGAGTTTAAAAAACGGAGAGATATTGTCAATAATGTGCTTAGGAAAATGAAGGGTGTTGTTACTTATTTGCCAAACGGAGCTTTTTATCAGGTGATTAAATTACCAGTTAAGGACAGTGAAAGTTTTATTAAATTCATGCTTGAAGATTTTAGTTATCAAAGAAAAACAGTTTTAGTTTCGCCAATGGAAGATTTTTATGTGTCCCATGGTCATGGGAGAGACGAAATTAGAATTGCTTATGTGTTGAACGTTAAGGAATTAAATATGGCTATGGAAGTTTTTAAAAGAGGTCTTCAAGCGTATTTGTGCCTTAAGCCATAAAACAGTATAGCCACAAAATGTGGATTTTTGTGATTTTTTTGATGAATATGCTTAGACTGTAGAACAATGACCCCTCGTCAGGGGGTAAAAGTTCCCTTAAAAATTGAATAAAATTGACGACTTATCCTCATCTCAAAC
>PEXX01000041.1 GCA_002778965.1 Candidatus Kuenenbacteria bacterium CG08_land_8_20_14_0_20_37_23
TATGGCCAAGCAGTGGATGGACAACCGTCTGACCATTGCCTGCAAATACGGATATACCCTGATATATGATGAATTTACTCGTTCTCGGCCAGAGGCAAATAATGTCCTCCTTTCTATTTTGCAGGAAAAAGTAATGGATTTACCAGCCCAAAGACAAGGGGATGAGACCTATTATCTTAAGGTGCATCCGAATTTTTGTGCGATATTTACTTCTAATCCAGAAGAATATGCTGGGACCCATAAAGCCCAGGATGCTTTACGGGACCGGATGGTTACGATAGATATCAATTATTTTGATCGAAATACTGAAGTGGCAATAACCCAGGCAAAATCAGGTCTGCCGAAGGCAGATGCAGAAAATGTCGTAGATGTGGTCCGAGGGATGAGAGCAAGAAATCCTTGTGAATTTCCTCCGACCATCCGAAGCTGTATTACTCTGGCCAAAGCCATAGCAGTGAGTAAGGCAAAAGTGTCGGCAAAAGATCCTATTTTTCAAGAGTTAGTTCAAGATATTTTGGTTTCTCAGACAACTCGCAGTCCTTGGTCTCCCCAGCGTCAGGAGATTGAAAATTTAGTCAGAAGCCTTATTAAAAAATATTGCTAATATGTCTTACTTCGTAAAACACGCGGAACAACGCGGAAATTTTATCCGCGTAAATCAGCGTGTTGGCGAAGCCAACAAATATGAAATCATCAATAAAAACTCTTCAAGGGATTAATAGCCTTCATGACGTAAGGACCTATACTGGAGCGGTGAGAAAGAGTGCCAAGCCGGCTCTTCCCACCACGGCTATTTTAGAGCTGTATATGCGGAGGAACGAAAAAGATAGAATCACGAGTGAATTACAAAGAACAAAGAAAAGAAAAACCCAGCTGCAAATAAGATTGCAAGATGTTGAAAAAGAGATGACAAAACTTCTGGAGCTGGCGACAAAAACCGCCGTGGAAATTAGAGGGGAGACAGGAAAAAACACCCTGACCACTTCTTCCAAAAAGAAGGGGAAGGTGGTTATCGGATATTAATGACTACCAACGAACAAAAAATTTTAGAGATTATCTGGAATTGGGGAGGGGAAGCACCGGTGGATATTATCGCCAGAGAAGCTGGCATTAGTATTGAGTATACGCGGCTTTTGTGTGAAGAATTGGGCGAGAAAGATTATGTTAATTTTTTACATACAAAATTGTGTAAGATAAAAAGTAAGGGGAAATCCGTAGTAGCTAAAAGTTATACTCAAAAACCTAAAAAAATTGTTATACCAGAAATATCAGGCAAATTTGGTTCTGGCAGAGATAAAAGAGGAAGAATGATATTAGGATATTAATAATTTCAAGCTGAGCAAGGAGCGCGAGCGACGAAGCGAAGCTTAGAAATTATTAACCCCCCGTCCAATTTTAAGCACTGAGTAAATCTATAAATAAGGTTAAAAATAAATTTTTAATCTGACCGAAATTGGTGCGGGGTAACTACATTTTACATATGACTAAAAAAGAGTTTAAAAAACCCTCCTTCTCCGCCTTGGGCAGAAAGGCTTCGGCGGACAAAGCAAAAAAGGATATTAATTTAGATGATATTCCTTTTGTTGGCGGTTTGCTTAAAGGGCTGGAGAAATTTATTAATTTAGCAGAAAAAGTTGAGGAAGCTGGGGGAGAAATAAGAAAAGCAGGTGAAATAAAAGGATTGGGATCACGCCAGGATGTAAAGGGAATTTATGGTTTTTCAATCCGAACCGGAATTGGCGGGAAACCTTCGTTGCAAACCTTTGGTAATATTAAAACGGCAAAGAAAAAAGCGGGCGAAAAGCCAGCCAAAGGCTGGTCCGCCTCTGGCGGAGAGGTGAGAGTTACCGAAACCCGAGAGCCAGTGGTTGATGTTTTTGATGAAAAAGATTATCTACTTATCATTGCTGAACTTCCAGGCATTGATGAGAAAAGTATTAATCTGGAGTTTTCCGCCTCCGCCAAAGGCGGACCCGCCTCTGGCGGGAAAGGAAATCGCGGATCCGCCTCCGGCGGAAAAAAAGACATACTTTTACTGAAGGCTGGAAGTGAAGAGCGAAAGTATGCTAAGGAAATCTTTTTGCCTGCTCAAGTAGATCCTCAATCCCAAAAAATTTCTTATAAAAACGGAATATTAGAGATAAAGATTAAGAAAATTAAGGAGCGATAGCGACTATAATTTTCTTAACCCCGCCCTCTATGCATTATGTTTATGTATTACAACGAAAAAATAATGAGTATTATATCGGATACACCAGCGATTTACAAAAAAGATTTAAGGAGCATCAAAGAGAAGGTCGATGTGGGTTGCTTTATTATGAAGCTTATTTGCCAGAGAAAGTTGCCCGAGATAGGGAAAGAAAACTTAAACATTACGGCAGCGCTTGGCGGGCTCTTAAGAAGAGGATTAGTGCTTAGAGGGCGGGGTGCTCAATGTTGTGGTAACCCAGCCCTTTATGCCCGCCGCGATTTTGGTGAATATGTCATGAATCAGATTAAAATAATTAAAAAATCCCCTCTACCTTGCCTACTTAAAGGGTTGGGTTAACAACATTGGCATGCCAACTAATGAAGAACAAATTAAAAAATTTATTTCACAATCTGGGGGTAAAGCAACCAAACAGCAAATAGTCAGAGAATCAAAACTAAGTTCAGGATATATTGACTTTCTTTGCCAATCTTTATGCCGAAAAGGAGAAATCATTTTTTCCGATGGGTTTTATACCCTTAAAACATCCATACCAGCTAAAATATCTGGTAATGAACCCCACCCAAGCCTGACCAATGGGGGTAGTGAAGCAGGAGCTCTACTACCCCCCAAGCCTGAAGTTATACTTAAACCTAAAAAAGATAAGGTAAAAACTGCCAAAGTACTAAAAAGAAAAAAAATTTTTTCGCAAACTCAGAAGTTGAAACCTCCAAAACCAAGGAAGCAAAAAAAATCTACAAAAAATCTGATTTTGAAAAATAGGAAAAGCGAGGTCAAAAAAAGACCAGGGTATATAACTATCCAATTTCAGGCTAAATTCCCTTTTTTAAAATTGGTTTTTATCCCATTTGAAAAGTAAAAAGTTGCAACCTCATAAGAATTAAACTCTTATGTCAGAAAAAAATTCTTTTAAACCATTTATTCTTAAAGTTGCCGAGGCGCAAAGCAAAGATGTGGGAAGAGCCATCGCCAGAATTGATCCTAAGTATTTTTCAAAAATTCAGGCCGATACCGGTGATATTATTAGATTAACACCACAGAAATCGGGGCGGAAAGAAAGAGGAGAAGCGGTCGCAAAGCTGATGCCCGCTTATCTAGAGGATCGAGGGAAAAGCATTATTCAAATAGATGGCATTGCCAGAGAGAATATGAAAGTTGGCTTGGATGAAAAGGTAGAAATTCAGAAGGTTCCTTATGAAGAAGCGCGGACGCTCATTCTCTCTCCCTTAAATACCGGCGCGTCATTTAGAGAAGAAGATGCAAAGTATTTGGCCGAGATACTTGACGGAACCCCGGTAATAAAAGGCGGCAAAATAAGAGCCACGCTTTTTGGAACAAGAGCCCAAGTTTTTTTAGTAGAAGATACCGATCCAGAAAAAGTAGTTTTAATAAAGCCCTTTACATCTATAAAGCTAAAGGGCGCCCAAAAAGAAAAACAAGGGATTGGTATAACGTATGAAGATATTGGCGGGCTAAAAAAGGAAATTGGAAGAATTCGAGAAATGATTGAACTTCCACTTAAATACCCCGAGCTTTTTGAAAGATTAGGTATTGATCCTCCCAAAGGAGTGCTCTTGCACGGACCCCCAGGATGCGGAAAAACCCTAATTGCTCGAGCGGTAGCCAATGAGACTGATGCTTATTTTACCCATATTTCAGGACCAGAGATAATGTCAAAATTTTATGGGGAGTCTGAGGGGCGACTGCGTGAGGTGTTTGAAGATGCGCAAGAAAATACTCCAGCCATACTTTTTATTGATGAGATTGATGCGATTGCTCCAAAGCGAGAAGACATGGGAGGAGAAAAGCAAGTGGAACGAAGAGTGGTAGCACAATTACTTGCTCTTATGGACGGGCTTGAATC
>PEXX01000021.1 GCA_002778965.1 Candidatus Kuenenbacteria bacterium CG08_land_8_20_14_0_20_37_23
CAAAATACCTTTTTTATTTGGAAGCATAGGATTAAATCTTTATTGTTTATGCTTCCATTATCTCATATTTGGTTAATTAGGGACAGGTCTATTGAAAATTTGTTTATATTTTTCTTGGATTGGGCTGAAATCTCTTTTAGCTGTTTCGTTCATATGGCATTGTAAGTTAATTAGTTAAAATAAATTATATAACAAGCTATGTGCGACCTAAATAATTTGCCAAAAATCTTCTAATAGAATATAAGAGAGATTTTTGATTATTTCACATAATGTTCGTATATCTGAAGTCCCGCTCTAATTTTCGTTGTTAAAAATTAACGCTTTTAATTGTCGCGAATACTTTTAATACACGCTCTCCATCCAAATCCCACAAAAATTAGTGCAGGATTTGGGCGGAGTCCCGCTATTCCTTATTAAAATATAAATGAAGAGCGGGACATAGCCAGATACACGCTGTTATGCGAAAACATTTCATATAATAGTCCGCAATTTGTATATTATCCGGATTATTAATTTTAATTTAAAACTTCACTTCAATGTTCTCTTTTTCATTTTCGCCGGTTTCAAAAAATTCGTATTTTTTGAATTTTATCCAGCTTGCGACCATATTATTAGGGAATATTTCTGTTTTTGTATTAAAGTCACGCACCTGTCCATTATAAAATCTGCGCGATGCTTGAATCTTGTTTTCCGTATCAGACAGTTCGTCTTGTAATTTGGCAAAATTATCAGATGCTTTGAGATCCGGATAGTTTTCCACCACGGCAAACAGGGATTTTAATGTATCTGACAGCATATTTTCAGCTTTGCCTTTTTCTTCGATCCCTTTGGCGCTCATAGCGCTTGCTCTTGCCCGGGTTACTTTTTCAAAAAGTTCTCTTTCATGTGTGGCATAACCTTTGACAGTTTCCACTAAATTTGGGATAAGATCATATCTCCTTTTTAATTGCACATCAATATCAGACCATGCTTCATCTGCCCTGTTGCGCAGTTTAATCAAACCGTTATAGATGGCGATTAGCCATAAAATAGCTATGATAAGTATTCCAAGTATGACATATAACACAATTTCCATATGTTTATTTTTAGCTAATAAAATAAATTGTCGCGTTTAAATTTTCAGTAGATGTTTTTCAAAAAGATAGAGATTCTCCCTTATTTTGTGTAGATATATAGCTTTATTTATTATACATTTTTTCATTTTTCTAGTCAATAAGAAATAAAGAATTATGGACTTAATGTGTGATTTTAAGTTTCTACTATAGTTTTATCGCTTATTGTTAATAACTATTTTCGTATGTATTAATTTGTGATATAGTATATATACTTGATATAATAAAATTATGGAATTATCATTAAGCAAGAAAAGTTATTTGGGTGTTGATCTTGGAACTTCAGCCATTAAGATTGTTGAACTTCAAAACAAAAGCGGCAGGGCAATGCTTGTTACATATGGATATGTTGAGCAATCAACTGACATTGTAAGGGCTTCCTCGGATGAAATGGAAGAAAGAATCGTGGGTATTCTTAAAAGTATATGTAAAAAAAGCCGTGTTACTTCGAAAAAGGTTGTGGCGGCTTTGCCTAGTTTTTCTGTTTTTACTTCAATTATCAGCTTGCCGGCGATGAAGAAGAAAGATATCGGCCAGGCTATCGGGTGGGAGGCCAAAAAATTTGTCCCTCTTCCTATTGAGGACATGATTCTTGATTGGAAAATTATTAATCCGGCAGCGAAAAAGAATAACAAGCCAAAACAGCCTCAATCTGTCGTAAAGTTTAATTCCACGGTTTTGGATAATTATAATTCGCGGTACGGGTTTGATCAAAAATCAAGAAATGAAGACGTATCTAATTATATGGAAGAAAAACACGGATTTATATCCAGATTTTTTAGAAAAGACAAAAACCAAACAAGTGCTGACCGTGAAGAAGATAAGCACACTGGAAATTTGTCGGTCCTGTTAACTGCTGCTCCGAAAACCTTGGTTGAAAGATATTTACGCATATTTAAAAGAGCGGAGCTTGAGATTATTAGTTTGGAAACAGAAGCTTTTGCGCTTGAGCGTTCTCTCGCTGGCGGGGATACAGCTCCGATGATGATTATTGATATCGGCTCAATATCTTCTGATATTACAATTATTAATGGCGGTATACCAATTCTCAATCGTAGCATAGATGTCGGCGGAGTTACAATTACTAAATCGCTCATGTCCAGCCTAAACGTTGATATTACAAGGGCCGAACAGTTTAAGAGAGACATTGGTTTTTCTTCTTTGAGCGGAGAAAGCCTGCCGGCGATTATTAAAAATACTATAAATCCTATTATCAATGAAGTTAAATACAGCCTTGATATTTATTTATCGCAGGCTGACAAGAACAATATAGAGAAAATAGTTTTAACCGGCGGCAGTGCTTGGTTGCCGGAATTGCCAAAATATCTGTCAAAATTGTTGAATACCAGAGTCATTATCGGAGATCCATGGGACAGGATAATTTATCCAATGGATCTAAAGCCAATTTTGAATGAATTAGGGCCACGTTTTTCTATAGCTATTGGATTAGCGATGAGAGAATTATAAGCATCAGCCGGTGGGTAGTGATTTTGTTGATAAACGGCTTTATAAATAAATTTTTGTTTTTCATTTTATTAATTGACTGTCAATTGTTAATAGTTTTTCATATGTTTGACAATCTAGATGATAGAATTGAGGAAAAACACAGCATCAATTTTTTGCCAGATAGACCAAGAAGAAAAGAGCGCGGTGCAAAATCCGCTCGAGTTTTCTCTATGGAACGAGAAGCTGATTTTCATATTCCAGCAGAGAAGGAGAAAATAAAAATGTCTCATTTTAGCACCGAAGAGAGACATAAAAAGATTAAGCAACAGAAAAAATCCATATTTTTTTCGTTTTTCAAGAAGCTTGGCCGAGGAGATAAAAGTAAAAAATCCACTTCAATCACGACAATTAAATTGCCAGTTAATTTAGAGAAACGATTAGAAGTGAAATCAAACACGTTTGTAAAAAAATCGTTTAGCGTCAACGAAGGAAAGACGGACATTCATGGATTAGCCAAAGATCTTGATGCAGTAGCACGTCCTTTGCAAACGATTTCTTCTCCGCAGAGTGGCGAACAGCCGCAGTTGCAAGCGAAAGCCAGTCACACAAAAGATTCTTTTGCGCCGACAATGCATCTTGCATCAACCCTTGATCATCGTCAAGAAAAAAAAGAAGAATTAGATGTCAATCTATTACCGGAGATTAGATATTTGCCAACGACTGGAAGAGTTATTATTTTTTATGCTTTATCAGTTATTTTCGCTTTTATCGTGCTCATTGTTCCATATATATTTTTGAGTGATAAAAACCTCGCAAATATCAAAGAGGTTGATGATTTACAATTAAAAGGAGAAATGGTTGCAAGTAAAATTGTTCAAGTTGAAAACCAGATAGGGAATATAGTGCCTATTATAAAGAAAACGCAATATATTGAGACACTGCTTGACCGGCATATTTATTGGAGTAATTTTTTCCCGACTCTTGAACAGCATACTCTGCCAAGTATATATTTTACTGGAATATCCGTTGATGAGGATTTGAAGGTATTCCTTGAAGGCATGGCTTTTGATTTGAGGGCAGTTGCTGAACAATTATTGATTTTTAAAAATAGCAATGTTTACCACGATATTGAACTTAGCAACTTGCGCCTTGAAAGCAGAATTGATAATGATGGCGCAAAAGAAAATGGGATAGAGTTTAGTTTGACTTTTTTCGTGGACGAGTCTGTTATCAGGGATCCATCATCGGCTGAATGAATCATTAATTGTTTTGTTATAATTTAGACTGAATGATTAATATGGAGAAAAATAATAATCAAATACCTTTTTGCATAAAATTTTTTAAAACGGCCATTATATTAATCGTCGTCATTATATTAGCTATTGGATATTTTTTGTTAATCAGGCCTAGATTAATAAAATACCATAGCACTTCCGCATTAATAAGCCAAAGAAAAGAAGAGCTTGACGCTAAGATTAATAAATTGATTGTTCTTAAAAAAACAGCCGTAAATTATGAGAAGATAAGCTTAGCTGACAGGGAAAAGATAAATTATATTCTTCCTGACGAGCCGGATGATTCAAGTCTTTATATGAACATTGTTGGCGTAGCAAATTACCATGGTCTTAATTTAGACATAGATGGCATATTACTTAAGCGGGCTGAAGAAAAAACGCAAAAGAAAAAACCACTGGTAAATCAATCTAACCAGCCGGTTATAGATAAAGTGGCCAAAATTCCCCCGAAGGTGAATATTGAGCTTGAATTATCTGCTGTTAATTATATAGATTTAAAATTATTTTTTAAATATTTGGAAAGCAATGTGCGCATTTTTGACGTTAATTCTTTTGTCTATAATCCAGAGAACGGAGAGCTTTCTCTTTCAATCAGCAGTTATTTTTTGGATTGATTAGCTTGGCATAGGCGCATATTAAGAAATAAGAAATTATGAATTATACGATTGCGCTTAAACCAGGCACATTGATTTGCTTAAAAATATGATTAAATTTTTCAAAAAAAGAATCACAATTTACATAATGTTTTTTGTGGTTATTATGATTACCAATATATATTTTTTTCGGAAAAATTTTAATTCGCAAGAAAATACGCAGGCAGTCAACCCTTTTATAGAGAATCTTGAATCGGAAATAAATAATCGTTATTTTATAAATAAGCAAGCGTCTATTCTGGAAAATAAATTATTTAAAGAGCTCAAAAAAATAGGAGAGTGGCCTGTTTCCCCCCAAAAGATTGGGCGCACTAATCCTTTTTTGCCATTTTTTGAATAGCCACAGATAATTGCAATGGGCAATGAGAAATAAATAGGACTCTTTAAATGTGTTATTGATACTGCATATTATTAGCAGCTAATATGGAAAAACAGGAAAAACTTAAAAAACAACTTCTTGACCATTTTACTGCTCAGTTGCATATCCCAGAGGCAGAGCTTCAAGAACTGGAAAAAACCGCTGATTTGGAAAGTTTTGAACTGGGGTTGATTACAACTGGCAAAATATCCGAAGAAGGTATTGCCAAGGCAAAGGCGAATATTTTTAATTTGCCGTATATTTTATTGAGCGATCAAAAAATATCCGCTGAAATTATTGATATATTGCCAAGCGAGTTGGCTGAAAATTATCAGATGGTTGTTTTTGGCAAGGAGCGTGACGTTATCGACATCGGCCTTGTTGATCCGACAAATTTAAAGGCTAAAGAAGCCGCTGATTTTGTTGCTAGGGAGAAAAATTTTAAGATAAAATATCATATTGTTTCCAAGGCAAGTTTTAACAGAATTTTTTATCAATATGGCAATTTAAAATCGGAAGTCGGCGAAGCGTTAAAAATAGCGAAAGATAAATTTGGCGGCACGGAAAGTATACTTGACGACAAGATGGAAAGAATTATTAAATCAGCGCCTATTTCTAAAATGGTGTCGGTTATACTTAAGCACGCCGTAGAATCGCACGCTTCAGATGTACACATTGAACCAACCCAGGAAGACACAAGAGTGAGATATCGCGTTGATGGCAAATTACAGACATCTTTAGTTTTGCCGCGTTATGTGCATGCGGCTATTGTTTCACGCATTAAAGTGATGTCAAATTTAAAAATTGACGAAACACGTATTCCGCAAGATGGGCGAATCAGATTGAATATTAGCGGCATTAATATTGATTTTCGCGTTTCAACTTTGCCTTTATATAACCAAGAAAAAGTCGTTATGAGGATATTGGATAGCTCCGGAGGAGTTTCGACATGGGAAGATTTAGGGTTTGATCGCCGTAATCTTGAGAGTATGAGAAAAAATATATCAAAACCGCATGGAATGTTTTTAGTCACTGGGCCCACCGGTTCCGGGAAATCAACCACCCTGTACGCGGCTTTACAGATTTTAAATAAGGAACAAGTTAACATCGTTACCTTAGAAGATCCAGTTGAATATTACCTGAAGGGCGTTAATCAATCGCAAGTTAGGCCTGAAGTTAAATTTACTTTTGCTTCTGGCTTGAGATCAATATTACGCCAAGATCCTGACATTATCATGGTTGGCGAGATCAGAGACGCTGAAACGGCGGAACTTGCAATTCATGCCAGTTTAACAGGGCATATTGTTCTATCTACATTACACACAAATGATGCTTTTGGCGCAATACCAAGATTGATTGATATGAAAATAGAACCATTTTTGATAGCATCAACATTAAACGTTGTTATTGCGCAAAGATTGGTGCGCACTATATGTTCTCATTGCAAAGAAAGAGTTGATCTGCCTGAATCTCTAAGAAAAGAGATGGAAGATATTTTTAAAAGCATTCCGACACAAAATTTGCCAAAAGGCGTAACAGTTGAAAAAATAGATGTAATGTACCGTGGAAAGGGATGCTCGTATTGCGCCAATAGCGGTTATCGCGGCAGAGTTGCCATTGCTGAAGTTCTTGAAATAAATGATGAGATTAAAGATACCATTAATTCAGGCTTTAGAATAAGTACTATTAAGGAAATGTTCATTAAGCAAGGAATGTTAAGTTTAAAACAAAGCGGGCTGGTTAAAGCAATTGAAGGCAAAACATCCGCAGAGGAAATCATTGCAGTTACAAAAGACTAAAAGCGAAACACGAAACTCAATTAATTGGACACAAAATTTTTATTGTTTGATTTTTGGATTTTATTTTAAAGTTTTTAAATATGTCTCAAACTAATATTATTTTTAATAGAATTATTGACAAGAGTATTAAATCAGGCGCGTCTTATGTGCATTTGGAAGTTGGTTCTAAGCCTGTTATCCGTTCCGGCGGGCGGCTAGAAAGGCTTGAAGAAGAGCAAATTGTGAATGTGGATTTTTTAAATGATCTAGCTCAAACTATTTTGTCTCCAGAAGAACGAAATGTGCTGGATAAAGATAAGTCATTGGTTGTTGTAAAAAATTTTGAAAGCAATAGGCGTTTTCGAGTAGATATTTTTTATCAGAAAAAAACTCTTGCTTTTGCGTTCAAATATATTCAGCCAGTTATCAAAGACATTAAAAAATTTGGTTTGTCAGATGAATTTATAAAACTATTTCAACGTCGCGAAGGACTTATTATTATCTCGGGACAGCATGGTTCTGGGAAAACAGCCATTACAGCCTCAATTCTTGAATTTATTAACAAAAGCCAGTCTAAATATATTTTAACTTTAGAAAAGCCGATAGAATATATTTTAAATCCACAGAAGAGCATTATTGAGCAAAGAGAAATAGGCCGTGACGCGCACACTTTCGCTGAAGCCATAAAATTCGCGCAGTATGGAGACGCAGATGTGGTGGCTTTATCGGAAATCGACAGCTTTGCCTCATT
This sequence comes from Candidatus Kuenenbacteria bacterium CG08_land_8_20_14_0_20_37_23, assembly GCA_002778965.1. Taxonomy (GTDB): domain Bacteria; phylum Patescibacteriota; class Patescibacteriia; order UBA2196; family GWA2-42-15. The sequence continues at coordinate 7,394 of PEXX01000021.1, forward strand.
GGCGCGTTTATTCGAACTAATAGAGAGCGGTCGCTTAGTTGTAGTTATTGTCGAAGCTGATTCTGTCCCAGAGGCTGTGGAACAATTGATTAATTTATCGCCCCAGACCGAGCTGGAAAAATCAAGGCAGGTTCTGTCGGACTTGCTTTTAGGTGTTATTGTTGAGCATTTTTTGCCGAGGAGAGGTGGCGGACAGATAGGCATTGCAGAAATTTTAATAACTATTCCGCCAGTTAGTTCTTTAATAAAGGAAGGTAAATATCAGCAATTAAACACCGTTATGCAAACCTCGCGCGATGATGGCATGTGCACCAAAGATCAATATTTAATAGAATTGGTGCGTACTGGCGAAGTCGCTTATGAAGATGCTCTGCTTGCGGCGACTGATAAATTGAGTTTTCGTGTTGCAGCCAAATAGTTTCTTTAATTCTGCATTTTGATGTGATATTTATGATTTATAATTATCGGGCTAAAAATAAACGAGGCACTACAGTTGAGGGTACAATAGAAGCATTTGATAAAAATGATGCTATCGCCAGACTTGCTGACGAGGGAATTATTTTGCTTTCAATTGAACAAGAGCAGAGTAAGGATTTTGTCGGTATCAATATCGCTTTTTTGAATAGAGTGAAAAACAGAGATTTGGTGATGTTTTCGCGCCAGTTGGCGGTCATGTCTTCCGCCACATTGCCAATTGTCCAGTCTTTGCGCATACTGGCTGAGCAGACTGAAAATTTAAAGCTCAAACAAACGATAATTGATATCGCTGATGACGTGGATGGCGGTGAAAAATTTTCAAATTCTCTTGAACGCCATAATAAAATTTTTAGTAAATTTTTCGTGTCAATGGTCCGATCGGGAGAAACCTCCGGCAAACTTGACAAAGTTTTAAACTATTTGGCTGATGAGCAGGAAAAAGACTATGCGTTAATGAGCAAAATTAAGGGCGCGATGATCTATCCGGCTTTTATTTTGGCAGCCCTCGGCGGAGTAGGTATCGTAATGATGGTTTTTGTTGTGCCGAAAATGACTTCTATTCTGCAAGAAACCGGGGGCGAATTGCCAATAGCCACAAAAATACTTATCGAAGTGAGCAGTTTTCTCTCCAGCCCGATAAGCGGAGGATCTCTTCTTCTCGTTGTAGTCCTTGTTATAATTGTTGTTAAGTTTATTCTTAAGAAAGAGAAACCAAGACAGTATTTCGATTTTTTTAAATTAAAATTGCCGGTTTTTGGCAGTCTTTTTCAGAGAATTTATCTGGTTAGGTTTACCAGGAGTTTGGGTACGTTGGTTGATGGCGGCGTGCCATTGCCAAAATCACTTGCGATTGTGGCTGACGTTGTTGGCAACGCGTATTATAAAAATTTGATTCAAAGGACAGTTAAAGAGGTTGAAGATGGCAATCCAATCGCGGATACTTTTTTGGAGACTAAAGAAGTGCCGCCAATGATCTCGCACATGCTGTCTGTCGGAGAAAAAACTGGCCGTATATCGGAGGTGCTAAATAAAATGACGGAATTTTACGCAAAGGAAATAGAAAGCATGGTGACAAATTTAATTAGTTTGATTGAACCGATGATTATGATTTTGATGGGCGTGGCCGTGGGCATTATGGTTGCCGCGGTTATTATGCCGATGTATAATATGGCCTCTGGGTTTTAATTTTTTGGCTATTTTATGCTATAATGCAACTGTGGATAAAATTAAATATTACAAAGGTCGAATTTTTAGTAATAAATCTAGCTAGGTTTATTCTTCATAGTTATATAGAAAAATTTTAATTAGATAGAAAATTTATGAAAAATAAAAAAGGTTTTACATTAATTGAACTTTTGGTGGTTATTGCCATTATCGGTTTGCTCGCAACTTTGTCTGTGGTAGCTTTAAATAACGCGCGCCAGAAGTCAAGAGACGCCAAAAGAGTTTCAGACATCAAACAAATTCAAACTGCTCTTGAGCTTTATTATGTTGATGCCAACGCCTATCCAGTTGAAGCGACTGCGGTGACGCTGGGAGTGAGTCCTGATGATACTTTGAGCAGCACGGGCGGTTTCGCCGATGCGGTAAGCGGCACGACATATATGGGCCAGGTGCCGGCAGACCCGGGAGTTGCTAGCGGTTATGTTTATTCTTATATAAGCGTTTCAGGCAGCGGGACTTATACTCTGACATTCGGTTTAGAAGGCGCGACTGGCGGGCTGATTTGTACAGGCGGCTATGATAGCACTTGCTGTTCAGCTACTCAGGATGGTATCACTTGTTCATAATATACTTTTGATAGCAATAGATTGCTCAAAACCCCTGATATATTTTCAGGGGTTTTGTTATAGAGAATAAATTTATGTTTAAAATATTTTTATATATGATATAATATAAACATGAATTATTTTATTTTTTGCGTTGTTTTTATTTTTGGCCTGACGATCGGCAGTTTTATCAATTGTCTAATTTATCGTTTGTATATTGGAAAATCATTTTTACGCGGACGTTCTTTTTGCCCCAAATGCAAGCATGGACTAGCCTGGCATGATAACATACCGTTGTTGAGTTTTTTTATGCTAAACGGCCGATGCCGTTATTGCCGCAGGGCAATTTCTATGCAATATCCGGCCGTAGAATTAATCACCGCTATTCTTTTCACGGCAATTTTTGTGCTGGAAGTTGAGCGGTGCGGCGGCATAGCAATGGACTTGATGTTGTTTAATTGTTCTTTCGCTCAACTGTTAAAATTATTGCGCAACTGGGTGTTTACTTTTTTTCTTATCATTATTTTCGTCTATGACTTGAGATATTATCTGATTCTTGACAAAGTTACAGTGCCGGCAATGATGGTGGCATTGGTTTTTAATCTAACGCTTGCGGATGATATGACGGTTTCTATTTTTTGGCTGTTAGCTGCCGGATCAGTTGCCGGCGGTTTTTTCTTAATCCAATTTTTGGTTTCTAAAGGCAAATGGATCGGCGGTGGAGATATATATCTCGGATTTTTAATGGGTTTTATGCTCGGCTGGCCGCAAATTCTAATCGCGTTATTTGTTTCATATATTGTCGGTTCTGTTGTTGGAATCGGTCTTATATTAAGCAAAAGAAAGACAATCAAATCGGAAGTTCCTTTCGGCACTTTTCTCTCCGTTGGCACATTTGTGACTCTTATGCGTGGAGATTGGATTATAGAGAAATATTTGAATTTGTTGTGATCATAATATTTCGCGTCATCTTAATCAGCCGAGGCGCAAGTGTTTTTGGCGGTAAAGAAAATTTTATTTAATAGAAACGGTTGCTAACTAAATATATGTTCATAAAAAGCAGAAACAATCAGCGCGGGTTTACCGTAATTGAATTGATAATTTGTTCCGTTATTATCGCGACCTTGACTATTTTTGCTGCGGCTAATTTTCGCGGTTATACGCAAAAGACGACGATTACCAAAGAGGCAGAAAGACTGTCCAGCATTTTTCGCCAAGCCCACATCAACACATTGACTGGACATTTAGTCAATGGAACCAGGCCGGCTGGATTTGGCGTTAAATTGGAAGAATGCGCGACAGACTGTTCTTATATATTATTTGCTGATGAAGATGGGGACTATCTTTATGAAAGCGAGACAGATATCCCGCTACAAACTCTTGGAATGTTTGAAGACAATGTTTATGTTGATTCTCTTGCGCCAGACGAGAACGGATTGAATATTGTTTTTACTTTTCCAAAGGGGGAGATATATATCAATGGTCGGCAAACAGAGGAAGAAGCATCCGTTATTTTAAAATTTCAAAATTACGATTATACGCGGACATTGACTGTTAATCAGAATTCAGGGCGTATTGATATTGAGTGAAATGCAGATAGACTGCGTACTTGCGTAGATCAATAATTAGTAATGCGCGGCATATCTATGAGAAAACGATTTTTCAATCAACAAGGCATGACCTTGGTAGAAACCACGGTTGCTCTTGGTATTCTGATGGTTGGTATTATGGCAAGTCTCGTTTTAATGCTTTCTACTTTCAATTTTGCCGAGAGAAATGAACAGGAAATTATAGTTGTCAATCTGGCGCGGGAGGGCGTTGAAGCAGTCAGGGCTTTGCGCAATAATCAGGCAATAGATTTGTTTGATGGCAGTTATGACAATAAAAATTATATTATTGATGTCGATGAAAATTTTAATCTGGATAATGAACTTTTTGGCATAACAAGCATTGAAGATTGCGCGGATTGCGCTTTGATGCTCATCAACGGCCGTTATTTGCACGGTGGTGGCGGGGCTGGGACTAATTTTAAAAGAATGATTACAATAGAAAATGTCAGTTCCAGTGAAAAAAAAATTCTTTCGCGTATAAGTTGGACGCATAAAGGAGAAACACACAGTTTTTTACTTGAAGCGAATCTTACTAACTGGACGAACGAGCTAGAGAATATTAAATTATTTAATCAATAAATATTAAATTGTAAATTATGAGATGTAGTATTTTATTTTACGTAAATTCTTCCGCTATACTGTATTAGTTGGAAGATCCTGCGGAAACTACAAAGTTTTTAAGTTCCGATTATTTATTATGAAATCAAATAAAAACAAAGCAGGATTTACGCTTCTTGAAATGGTTATTGCCATAGGCATTTTTGTAATTTTTTTCATTTTGGTGCTTGGTATCTATTCATATTCGCTTAGAGCTGAACAAAGCAGCACGCAGTTGTCAAAACTACAGAAAGAGGCCCAGCTTATTATGGAAATTTTAACCAAAAAGATTAGAACAAGCAAAGTATATTATGATTATTATGGAGGCGATATTCCAGTTATTGATGATTACGTTGAGACGTTGGCGCTAATTGATAAAAATAATGATATCACAGTTTTCGCGTTAAAGGATTCAAGTATCGCTGTTTGCAGCTATGGGTCATGCGTTAATGATGAGGACTTCTCCGTTATTCCAACCCAAAGCGTTACTGTTTCAAGTTTAAGATTTTTTATTAGTCCGACAGATAATCCTTTTAGTATGGATGCTCCGCCAACAGCCTATCCGAAAATAACAATCGTTATAGATTTGCGGCATACACAGGGCGATGACGAGCGCAACCTTTTAATTCAAGAAACTGTTCCGCAACGGCTTGGCGGACTTTGATAGCCAATTAAGCCGTGGAAATAATGCGGATATTTTTCAGAAATTTGTTCTCAAGGCGGTATGAATTTATTTTTTCGTTTATTGTTGCTTAGCTTTGTTTTTTGAGCGTAATCATCGTTTTCCGACATGTCGTCTTAAACTTCATGTTAGAATAAAATCTATTAATTTTTTATGGCTGGTAACAGACACATATCAAACAATTATAAAAAAAATAGCGCTGGCATGGCATTGATTTTATCAATCCTAATTTTATCTAATCTGTTTATAGTTTCTTTCATAATTGCTGATATTATCATCCGTATCGGTAAAACGGGCCATGAGATAGGTCAGTCAGAAATCGCATATTTAGCCGCTGAAACAGCCATTGAAGAATCAATTTATACAATTGAGTCAGCCCGTGATATTATTGCTCTCGGGACTTATGACAGCCCGACTAATGGCGACATGGATTATAGCGGAGGCAGCTGGTCTCGTTATGCGACAGTGATCACGAGTCTTCGCGTTACTTGCATAGATGGCAATCTAAAAGTAACCTATCCTGATGTTGACCCGGATGATGGAGACAGTAGTTGTATCTATTCCGAGGTAACCGGAGCTGATATAACAAACAGCAATGATTTGAAAATTCACCTTCAAAATGGCAAGTCATTCCAGCTTGAGCTTGATGTAAGCGGCGCTGGCTACCCAGGGTTTTTGGTTGTAAGCTGGCAAAATAAGCACTTTGGCCAAATTGTCGCATTGGATTTAAACGAGGACGCTGATGACATCCAAACTATTTATGACACAAATGATATTAAGCAATGTAATATTCCAAAAATAGGCAGCTTAAACGGCCGTCAGCGCTTACGCATTACGAATAAGAGCGGACATGACATTATTTATACTATAGAACCTTCTTTGAGTGATAATGCTCTGCCGATTGGCGTATTGCTCCATACACGTGGAGATTATAATAATCAGCAGGAAAGAACCATTGAGGTGGAGAGGCGTAATTGGCAAATATATTATTAGAAGGCGAATATTATCAAGAGAATCAGTAAATAGAAATATTGTGATTTTGCGGCAACTGAAAAATATTTGTGAGTTATTAGCTGAATGATATTTTGTGATAAAGCACCTCGGCGTATATTTGCAGGAGTGTTTTTTTGGTTAATTCCAGCGATTTATTATTCAATTATTTGAATTTCAATCTGCTTAGCCAAGAATTCTTTTTTGTCCTTGACGTTTTCATAGCTGATGGCAATTACTTCGTCGTTGACCTTGAGATCATTGAAATTAATATTTTTTCTTTCAAAATTAATGTTTCCATTGTCGTTTATTTCACGCGGTATTATAGTTTTACTATAAGTTGTTTCGTCGTCAACGTTGATAGTTATTATTGCGTCGCTGGCAAGATAATTTTTTATTTTTTCCGCTTTGATTATGAAACTCGCGGTATTTATTTCAGATATTGTACCGATGTAAGAATAAAAAACTTTAGGCAACCCATCACTTGGAACAGGTGTTTCTTTTTCATCCGCCCCAATTATATTTATATTGTCATTTTCTGTTTTTGTGGAATTAATGATAAGAGAAGCGGATATAACAATGATGATTAAAAAAAGAGCGATGATTAATATTTTTTTAATTTTATCAGATAAAGCATTTGGTTGCCACATATTTTTTGACAGTTAGTTATTAATGTTTGTATTATAACACTTTTTTGGAGACGTACCAACTTTGTTGTCAAAATTATTATTTAAACAAACTGTTATTATGGGCGTTTAATTTATAAATTCGACTTTTTACCAGAATTATTATCTAAAAGTTTTATGCCGTCATCCTATTGACCATCTTTGGTTTGCAATGTATACTGATATTCAAGTATTTTGCGAAGCTCAATTAACAAAACTGATATTCATATCAGATAATTCATTTTTTGCATTTTTTTGTTTGTGTTTTGGATTTTGTTTAAAATCCTATGCTTAATAAAATTATCATCAATGGCGCGCGTGTCCATAACCTGAAAAACATCAATGTTGAAATACCAAAAAATAAGTTAACGGTCATTACCGGCCTTTCGGGTTCAGGCAAATCAAGCCTTGCATTTGATACTGTTTATGCCGAGGGTCAACGTCGCTATGTTGAAAGTCTTTCTTCCTACGCTAGACAATTTTTGGGATCAAAAGATAAACCGGATGTTGACAGTATAGAAGGCCTTTCTCCGGCCATTGCTCTTGACCAGAGGCCTGTTTCTAATAATCCAAGGTCAACAGTCGGCACCATCACAGACATCTATGATTATCTGCGTGTTCTTTACGCACGCATTGGAGTACCTCATTGTCCGCAATGCGGAAATGTTCTAGCAAAACAGACAAAAGAACAAATATTAAAAGACATTTGTCAAATATCGCCCGGTAAAAACGTATTTATATTATCACCTTTTATTATTGATCAAATAGGCGAACATTCAAAAATTTTACGCCAAATTAGCAGGATCAAATGCAGTGGAGTAAGAATAGACGATGACATTTACCCTAATCGCAATCTTGAAAACTTAAAGCTGGCAGAGAATGAAAAGCATACAATAGAATTGATTATTGACAATTTCGTTGTGCCTGAAAATATATATTCTAATAATCTGGCGGTTATAAGGAATAGCGATTTTGGCAAATCAACAGATCGCGCGATCGATCTTAGTAATGGATCGGTTATTATTCATGATATTGACCAAAATAAGGACTACTTTTTTACTGAAAAATTGGCTTGTTCCAGGTGTCGTATCAATATTGATGTAATTGAACCTCATCTTTTTTCATTCAATTCTCCTCGCGGAGCATGCAATCAATGCAAGGGGCTTGGCACCCGTCTTGATTTGAAAGCTGATCTTTTGGTGCCAAACGTTAATTTGACCATATCTGAAGGGGCAATTCGCCCCTTTGCCAGATTAAATGGCAGTTCGTCTATCTCGCAACAACTTAAAAGTCTTGAAAATCTTGGCAAACAATATGATTTTTCTGTTAACACGGTTTGGAAGAAATTGACAGATTCACAACGAGATATTATTTTATTTGGGGAGATGCACGGTCAAAAAAATAGCAAAAAAAATAAGGATAAATATCAAGGTGTAGTCAATTTTTTGATCAAAAAATATGAAACTAGCGACTCGGAATATGTTAGGAATGAAATTTTTAAATATATGCTCGTACAGTTGTGCAGTCAGTGTAATGGCAAGAGATTGAATTCATTAGCTTTGCATGTCATGATTGATGGCAAAAATATATCAGAGGTCGCGCAGATGACGATCGCGTCTCTTATTATTTTTTTGCAAAATTTAAAATTGTCGGCAAAAGACAGGAAAATCGGCGAGCGGAGCATCAAGGAAATGATAAGCAGATTAAAATTATTATCCAATGTTGGTTTGGGCTATCTTACTCTTGATCGCTCTAGCGATACGCTGGCCGGTGGAGAGGCGCAACGCACAAAACTTGCCACACAAATCGGATCAGGTTTAAGCGGAGTAATATATGTGCTTGATGAACCTTCTATTGGACTTCATCAGAAAGATAATGATAAATTGATAAGAACACTTAAGAAATTAAAAGAACTTGATAATACCGTAATTGTTGTTGAGCATGATGAGGCTACTATTATGGCTGCTGATTGGGTGATTGATGTCGGTCCAGGCGCAGGCAACCACGGAGGCAGTATTGTCGCGGCAGCGGAGCCAAAGGATTTATTGCAAGACAAAAATTCATTGACCGCAAGCTATCTTTCCGGGAGGAAAACAATTAAGCAGTCAGTAAAAAAACATTTTGGTAATGGAAAATATTTGACTATTGTCGGAGCGAGCGCGTTCAATCTGCAAAATATCAATGTTTCCATACCTTTGGGGAAGCTGGTTTGTGTTACTGGCGTTTCAGGGTCTGGCAAATCCACTCTAGTGACAGACATTCTAGCGCGTGCTTTGGCGCAAAAATTTTATCGCGCCAAGGATATACCTGGCAAGCATCAGGCGATTCAAGGCATGGAATATATTAATAAGGTTGTTACTATTGATCAAAGCCCGATTGGACGCACTCCGAGATCAAATCCGGCTACTTATACTGGAGTGTTTACATATATCAGAGATCTTTTCGCCACTCTGCCGGAAAGCCGCATCAAGGATCTTACTGCTGGTCATTTTTCATTCAATGTTAAAGGTGGACGTTGCGAAACATGCGAGGGCGATGGCGTGATTAAAGTAGAGATGCATTTTTTGCCCGATGTCTATATTAATTGTGAAGCATGCGATGGCAAACGTTATCGTCAAGAAGTGCTTGAAATTTACTATCAAGGCAAGAATATTTCCGATATTTTAGAAATGACAGTTGAAGAAACTATGAAATTTTTTAAAAATATCGCGCCCATTTATAGTAAATTGAAAATTTTGGATGATGTAGGATTGGGTTATATCCATCTTGGACAGCCAGCCACAACTCTTTCTGGCGGCGAAGCGCAGAGAATTAAACTGGCCACCGAGCTTTCTCGCCGTGCCACAGGCTGCACAATATATATTCTTGATGAGCCAACAACAGGACTTCATTTTGAAGATATTAAAAAACTGCTCACAGTGTTGAACAAGTTAGTTGACAGAGGCAATACAGTGCTTATTATTGAACACAATCTTGATGTTATCAAGTGTGCTGACTGGGTCATTGATCTTGGGCCTGGAGGAGGAGATAAGGGCGGATATGTTGTTGCTATTGGCACGCCTAGCGAGGTAGCCAATTGCGCGCAGAGTTATACTGGACAATTTTTAAAAAAAGTTTTGTAACTGACGTTGTTGTTAGTTAGAAGGCATTTAGATTTAAATTTAACGCTCATGAACTATATACAGATGTCAATCCTATTTACTCTTGAATATTTTAGCCTTTTTGATTATCCGTTGACATGCCAAGAAATTTTTAATTGGTTGTTTGATATTAGTCAAATTGATAAAGCTTTGGTACAAAAAGATAGGTTAATAGATGTGGGGATAACTGATATTAACGATCAGTTAGTTGAATTGGTTCGACAAAAAAAGATAGAGTATAAAGATGGTTATTATTTTCTGCCTTGCAGGTGCAACATTATTGAAACCAGGGAAAAGAAAAAAGCTGTATCTTTGCGGAAAATTAAAAAAGCAAGAATCATAGCAAAATTATTGAGATTTATTCCAGGATTGAAGATGATTGCCATTTGTTCCAATCTCGGATATTTCAACGCTGATGAAAACGCTGATATTGATTTTTTTATTGTTACTAAGGATGATAGAATATGGACAGTGCGTTTTTGGAGCACATTTTTCATGAAAATTTTGAGACAACGTCCGATTAACGGAAAAACAAGAAATAAAATTTGTTTGAGTTATTTTGTCGCGCAAAACAGTTTAAATCTTGAACGCACGCGCGTTGCCAATCCTGATACGCATCTTATCTATCTCCTGTCACAATATCTGCCAATTTATACTGAAGATGGCGCATGGGGAAAATATATTGAGTGCAATAAATGGATTAATAAATATTTGCCGAATTTCAGATATTTGGCATCAGCAAAAAAATATATTATCAAACCTAGATTTTTGTGGCTGAAAAGAGTTATCGGGGCTACAATTACTTCTTGTGAAGAGAATTTTTATAGAAAAATTCAGATGGCTATTATGCCGGATGTTTTGCAATCAGCCGCGCGTAAAGACGATAGAAATGTGATAATCAGCGATAGTATATTGAAACTGCACATAAACGACAAGAGGAGCAAATATAACAAAAAAATCATTGGCAGGTTTAAAATATAAAAATTATAACATTATGTCAAAGTTTCTGTTATCCTTTTGAATGCGCGCTGGATATTCCAAGGCGCGTAATTTGAAGGATATATTTTTTAATATAGATGTATAAGCTTGCACTCGTTTGACATTTTTATTTCGTAAAATACATTAGTATAAATAAATAAAAGATTGGCTATTGACAGAGTTTTTTTTATTGGTATAATGATATAATAAGTAAATTAGCACTTTATAGTCGAGAGTGCCAAAAAACAATAATTTAGAGCAACACGTTGATTCCGATCTAAAAGAGTAGCTGACTTAAAAAGAAGAATCAACTAATTTATCAATTAAGAGAAAAATATATGAATCTAAAACCTTTAGGCGATCATTTGATCGTCAAGCCGATTGCGGAAGACAAAACTACAAAGTCCGGCATTGTTTTGCCTGATACCGTTGACAAAGAACGCCCCGAAAAGGGAGAAATCGTAGCAGTCGGTCCAGGCAGAGTGCTTGACAATGGTCAACGTCTTACAATGTCGGTCAAGACAGGGCAAAAAGTACTATTCAAAAAATATTCTCCAGACGAAATAAAGGTTGATGGCGAGGAATATTTGGTTTTATCAGAAAGCGAAATTATCGCAATTTTAGAATAATTAATTTATTAATAAAGTGTGGATCATTATTATGCCTTCCGCATAACATAATGTCCATTTTCACTATATAAAGTGAAACTATTCACTTTTTATTTAACTCTAAAACTATGTCAAAACAAATTTTATTTAGTGAAAAAGCTCGCCATGCTCTGCAAAGGGGGGTCAATCAATTAGCAAACGCAGTCAAGGTTACTCTTGGTCCTAAGGGCAGGAATGTTGTTTTGGGTGAAAGTTACGGCTCGCCTACTATTACGAAGGACGGCGTAACAGTGGCAAAAGAGATTGAGTTGGAAGACAAATTTGAAAATATCGGAGCAGAACTTTTGAAAGAAGTAGCAACAAAAACAAACGATGTAGCTGGAGATGGTACCACCACTGCGACGCTTTTAGCCCAAAGCATTATTACAGAGGGTTTGAAGAATGTGGCTGCTGGAGCAAGCGCCGTAGATTTAAAGCGCGGTATTGACAAGGGAACAGAGGCAATTGTTAAGATTTTGAAAGAAAAAATTTCAAAGCCAATTGCTTCAAATGAGGATATTGCGCATATAGCTTCAATCTCGGCGAATGATCAGGATATAGGTAAAATCATTGCAGAAGTAATGAGCGAAGTTGGTAAAGACGGCGTAGTAACCGTTGAAGAATCACAGGAATTGGGCATTAAAAAAGAAATGGTTGAAGGACTGCAGTTTGATAAAGGTTATGTTTCAGCATATATGATTACTGATGCTAGTCGCATGGAGGCTATTTGGGAAGACACCGCGATTCTTTTGACAGACAAGAAAATATCTTCTGTTCAGGAGATTTTACCGCTTTTAGAAAAATTGACCCAGACCGGGAAAAAAGATTTAGTTATCATAGCTGATGAAGTTGAAGGCGAGGCCTTGGCGACTTTTGTGGTCAATAAGCTTCGTGGTATTTTGAATGTTTTGGCCGTTAAGACCCCTGGCTTTGGCGACCGCAAAAAGGAAATGCTTGAAGATATTGCGGTACTTACAGGCGCCAAGGTTATTTCCGAAGAAGTCGGTTTAAAATTGGAAAATACTGATTTAGGCGATCTTGGCAGCGCAAGAAAAGTGGTGGCTACCAAGGACAACACTACGATTATTGAAGGCAAGGGCGACAAAAAACAGATTAATGAAAGAATTAACAGGATAAAAGCGGAGCTTGATAAAGCTGATTCTGAATTTGACCGTGAAAAATTTCAGGAAAGATTAGCCAAAATGGTTGGCGGCGTGGCTGTTCTCAAAGTCGGGGCCGCGACAGAAACAGAAATGAAAGAAAAGAAGCACCGTATTGAAGATGCTTTGTCGGCGACTCGCGCTGCTACTGAAGAAGGCGTGGTTGTTGGCGGTGGCGTGGCGCTTATTCGCGCTTTGCAGCACCTTAAGGGTATAGATCTTGAAGGCGAGGAGAAAACAGGATATCAGATTCTTGTTAAAGCTTTGGAAGAGCCTGTGCGACAGATCGCGATAAATGCCGGTAAAGACGGAGCTGTTGTAATTGAGGAGATTAAAAAACACACTGGAAATTTTGGCTACAATGCGCAAACTAATAAATATGAAGATCTAGTGGAATCCGGTATCATTGATCCGACCAAAGTGACGCGCTCGGCTTTGCAGAACGCAGTTTCCATTGCCTCATTGCTTTTGACAACCGAAGCCGTAGTCGCTGAACTGCCCGAAAAAAAAGACCATGATCATCAAATGCCCATGGGCGGCGGCGGGATGCCAGGAATGATGTAATCAATGCTTGACGTTTTTTGGGTGAACCGTCCTGACAAGATCAGGGCGGTTTTTGATTGACATCTATCGTATATTCTGTTGAATTTACGTAAACAAAAATGGAGGAAATTATGTTTGGATTTTTTAAAATGACAGCAAAGGGGATTTTTATTTCCCTTTTGGTTGTCATTTTGGGGGAAACGAATCTCTTAAAATTGGGGATTAATTTTCCAATTTTAAGAGATCTATGTTTTGTGTCATCAATTTTTTTTGGCAGCTATATGCTGTCAAAACCAATTGATAATATGCCAGTGTGGTTAATAGCCGCATTGGCGGGAATGGTTATTGCGAGTTTGATAATGCTCGCAGTAACAAGTTTTTATAGTCTTTCTATTTAGATTTAGAAAGACTATATTTTTATTTTTAAATATTCTATGATATAATATAAACAGTTGTATGAGCGAAGGAAATTCTAAAAATCAATATACTCCACGATCAGCAATAGCCCCAAGCCAATTAGATTGGGTTTTGGATAAGCTGGCAGACACTGATTCAGCCGATCTGATTGGAAAAAAGATTTCTATCCAAAGTGTGGACAATTCTAAGCATAAGCAGTCAAAACAAAAATTTAAAGATATCGCGTGGTATATTATTTTGGTCAAAAAATGGGTCATCTTTCTTGCAAGTTTGGAAATTTTAGTATATGTCTTGGCCATTGCCAGAAGCATACATTCACTAATGATGACAGTAGTTGATCCATTGTTGCTTTTAGTGGATTTTGCGGTTTTTGGATTTTTAATGTGGAAAGTAAAAAGAAAAGAAAGAGAAACTCTGTGGCAAGGCGTTGTTGCCTGTTTTTTCGCGGGTTTTGGTTTTGGGTTGATTACGAGCATTTTCAGGATTTTTTGGATAAGGGAATTATGGACTGTTTTTAATCTGATCACAGAGCCTGTATTTATGGGAATTATGGCTAGCGCAGCCGGATTAATTACGGGAATATTTATTAAGAGGAAAGGTCCTAAAAATAAAGTATTTATAAATTAAGAATTGTAAATATATGTCTGAACAAAAAATTAGCAAAGAACAGGAGAATCATGTGATTGCAGCTCTTTCGTATATTTGGGTTTTGTGTCTTATTCCGCTTTTGACGCGCAGAAATGATGAATATTGCCAGTTCCATGCCAAACAGGGCTTGGTATTATTTATTGTATCATTCGCTGTTATGGTGCTTGGAATGGTTCCAATTCTCGGTTGGCTTATTATTCTACCCCTTGGCTGGCTGGTGATCATTATTTTTTCAATTTTTGGGATCATCAACGCGCTTCAGGGCAAAAAATGGATTATGCCATATATCGGCAAACATGCCGAAAAAATAAATTTATAGCTGCCTTGATTTTTTTATATGCATTACCCCGTTTGAATAAAGCGGGGTTTGTGATAGAATGAATTTAGAAATTTAATGTTTTTCAATTTTTAAACAATTCTTAAATTTTTTAATTTCCGATTTAGTATTCGTTCGCGGAATTCTAAAATTTAGCAATTGAATTATTGTTTGGAAATTGAAAATTATAAACTGAAAATTGTTTTATGGTTAAGTCTAAAAAATTTATCCTATTTTTTGAAGAATTGCGCAATATTGACGTGCCATGTGTTGGCGGTAAAAATGCGTCACTTGGTGAAATGTATTTTCATCTCGCAAAAAATGGAGTGCGCGTGCCAAACGGTTTCGCCTTAACGGCCTATGCTTATCGTTATTTTTTGGAACAAGCAAATATAAAAAAAGAAATTAAAAATATTTTGAAAGATTTGGATACGCGAAGTGTTGTCAATTTGCGCGCTAGGGGTAAAAAAGTCAGGAATTTGATTTTAAGATCAAGAATGCCGATTGCGATAGAAAAGGAGGTTTATCAAGCGTATAAAAAATTACTTGGCACAAGAAAGAATCTTAGCGTTGCCGTAAGAAGTTCAGCCACAGCTGAAGATCTGCCGGATGCTTCTTTTGCCGGCCAGCAGGAAACATATTTGAATATTAAAGGAGAGAAGAAGCTACTTTTGGCAGTAAAAAAATGCATTGCCTCGCTTTTCACGGATCGCTCCATTTCTTATCGCGAGGATAAGCATTTTGATCATTTTGCCATTGCCTTGTCCGTCGGTGTGCAGATTATGGTCAGATCAGACAAGGGGACTTCCGGTGTTATGTTCACTGCCGATACCGAGTCAGGATTTAAAAATCTTTTAATTATCAATGCAAGTTACGGTCTTGGAGAATATGTTGTTAAGGGCGAGGTTACGCCAGATGAATATAGAGTTTTCCAGAGTACTTTTGATTTTGGTTTTCCAGCCATTATTTCCAAAAAGATCGGCGTTAAAACTGTCAAGCTGGTTTATAGCGGCAAAACGGATAATCCGACCAAAAGAGAAATAGTATCCTCAAAAGACAGGAACAGGTTCTGCCTGTCTGATGAAGATGTTTTACAGCTTGCCAGCTGGGGTGTTGTCATTGAAAAACATTATAAAAAATCAATGGACATTGAGTGGGCTAAAGATG
The DNA here is from genome assembly GCA_002778965.1 of Candidatus Kuenenbacteria bacterium CG08_land_8_20_14_0_20_37_23. Taxonomy (GTDB): domain Bacteria; phylum Patescibacteriota; class Patescibacteriia; order UBA2196; family GWA2-42-15. Next base: position 23,200 of record PEXX01000021.1, read on the forward strand.
GTTTGACTGGAGAATTATATATAGTTCAGGCCAGACCGGAGACAGTTCATTTTATTACCGATGGAATGGTGCTAAGAGAATATAAATTTAAAGGATCGCCTGAGAAAAAGATCATTATTAAAGGCACCAGTGTTGGTAATCGCATTGGCTCTGGCAATGCTAGAGTTATTATGGATGCTCGTAATATGAAAATTTTTCAACCCGGCGAAGTGCTTGTTACAGACGTGACTGATCCTGATTGGGAGCCAATTATGAAGATAGCGGGAGCCATTGTTACAGAAAAAGGAGGTCGCACGTGCCACGCCGCGATTGTTTCCCGGGAGCTGGGTATCCCATGTATAGTTGGCACTGGTAATGCAAGTAAAATAATTAAAACTGGCCAAAGTCTTACCGTTTCTTGCGCCGAAGGACAGACTGGCTATGTTTATGAGGGTATTTTACAGTATGAAATCAAGACAACTAATTTGAAAAAATTAAAAAAATCCAAAACAAGGATAATGATGAATATAGGCGTGCCCGAAAATGCTTTTACCGAAAGCCTAATCCCAAACGATGGCGTAGGTTTAGCCAGAGAAGAGTTTATTATTAATTCTTATATTGGAATTCATCCTAATGCTTTAATTAATTATTCCAAATTGAAAGACGCGAAGATTAAAAAACAGATTGGAAAATTGATAATAGGATACAAAGACAAAAAGCAATTTTTCGTTGATAAATTGGCAGAAGGCGTGGGGCAGATTGCGGCGGCTTTTTATCCACGCGATGTTATAGTTCGTTTATCTGATTTTAAGACAAATGAATATTCGGAGCTCATTGGCGGCCGTGAATTTGAACCGATTGAATCCAACCCTATGATTGGTTGGCGCGGAGCTTCCCGTTATTATTCGGAAAATTTTAAAGAGGCTTTCAGGTTGGAATGTCTTGCGCTAAAGAAAGCCAGAGAGGAATTTGGTTTGGACAATATTATCGTGATGGTGCCGTTTTGTAGAACAACAGAAGAAGCGGCCAAAGTTTTATCAGTTATGAGATCCAACGGCCTTACCAAGGGAGAAAAAATTAAGGTCAAAAAAAATAGTTTTAAAACAAAGAGAAGTTATGTGGCTTACTTAAAACCATTGCGAGTATATTGCATGATTGAGATTCCATCAAATGTTATTTTGATTGATGAATTCGCTGAATATTTTGATGGTTTCTCAATTGGATCAAATGATTTAACCCAGCTTACTTTAGGGCTTGATCGCGACGCAGGAACCTTGGCGCATATTGGCGACGAAAGAAATAAAGCAGTAAAAATTTTGATATCAATAGCTATTCAATCGGCTAAAAAACATAAGAAAAAAATTGGCATTTGCGGTCAGGGGCCGAGTGATTTTCCAGACTTTGCTGAATTTTTAGTGCGTGAGGGTATTGACTCAATTTCCCTAAACCCTGATACTGTAATCAGTACAACTTTAAAAATCGTTGAAACAGAAAAAAAATTAAAAAAGTTATAAATAAATCATTAACAGCTAATTATAAATAGCCAAAAATTTATGAATGCCATTGCTAAAAAAATGATCACAATTATTTTATTTTTTATTTTAGGTTTAGCCGCTGATAATATCAAAGTAGCCAGCATCTTGGGTGTACCCGGCCAGACCTTTACTATTTTACAATTATTTGCCCCTGCATTCGGAGCTTTCCTTGGTGGCCTGATTGGCTTTACCGCAGTTTTTGTTACTGAAGCCGCCAGTTTTATCCTACAGAGCAAGGAGGTTACTTTAATCAATCTGTTGCGTTTTTTGCCTTTGCTTCTTGCCACTCTTTATTTTGTCGCAATTACTAGACCAGCAGTGCATTGGTTTAAAAAAATTGTAGAAATAATTATTCCCATTTCGGCTATGTTATTTTTCTGGCTCCATCCAACCGGCCGCGCAGCTTGGCCATATGCTCTTTTTTGGTTCGTCCCTGTCGTTGTTTCAATATCGCCATTGAGAAAATTTCTTTTCGCACAAGCCCTTGGCTCCACATTTACCGCCCATGCCGCTGGTAGTTTGATTTTTCTTTATCTCACCTCTATGCCGGCCGCTATGTGGCTTAGTCTAATTCCGTTGGTGGCCCGTGAGCGTTTGGTCTTCAGTCTTGGAATCACTCTGACCTATCTTATTTTTAATACCCTCCTTCTTGCCCTGCCGCGTATGAAATTCCTGTCATTGAACTTAAATCCGCGCTATCAGTTTTTTCCGTCTGCGAGAAAAATTCATAATTTTTAGGGTTAGATTTACCTGGCTCTGATATACATCATCCCTCCCAGATTCCGCACTTTACCTTTCATTTCCATTAAAGTGATTGTACTCCCCACGCTTGGAGTGTCGAGTCCTGATAATTTTATAATCTCATTGATGTGTCGTGGTTCAAGGGACAGAATTTGCAAAAGAATTTTTTCTTCTTCATTGTCGGCTGTGATCACTTTGCTCTCGGTTGCTCCAATCAGATGCCGCAAATTAAGCGCTTCAAGTACGTCGTCAGCCGATGAGACAAGTTTGGCCCCCATTTTAATCAGATTATGCGGTCCAGTTGAGTTTGTTCGGAAAATATCGCCCGGTACAGCGAAAACATCCCTATTTTGTTCAAGCGCGCATCTGGCTGTTATCAATGCGCCAGATTGTTCAGGTGCTTCAATAACCATTATTCCGGCCGATAAGCCGGAAATGATCCTATTTCTTTGCGGGAAGTTCTGCTTTAATGGAAGCATATTGATATGATATTCAGAAACAATTAGACCATTTTCCTCAATTATTCTATCAACTAAATATCTATTGACGGACGGATAGATTCTTTGTTTCGCAAGCCCAGAGCCAAGCACGGCGATTGTCCTGCCATTTTCTCCAATAGTGGCTTTGTGCGCCAATGTATCAATACCTAGCGCCATACCTGATACAATGGTTATACCACGTTTTGCAAGATTTGGTATAAGATTTTCCACAATTTGTTTTCCGTATGTAGAAAATTTTCTTGTGCCAACTACTCCAACAGCGAATCTGTCTCTGTCATCCGAAATTTTTCCTTTATAATACAAAATAGCGGGGGGCAGATAAATTTCTTTTAAAAGCGCTGGATATGCATCATCAAGTATTGTTATTGCCCGAATTTTTTCCTTGTCTAATTTCATCATTTCTTCGTCAGGTTTTATTTTTTTACGCATTTCTAAAAATCCTGCAATCATTTTTTCTTCCAAACCAGTCAGTTTTAGCTCGCTAGCGCTGGACTCCCAGGCAGCTTGCATTGACGAGAAATACGAATAGATTTTTTTGAATCTTTTTGGGCCGATGTTTTCCACGCTTGAGATAGCTACCCAGTATTTTATATCATCGCGCATAGAATTAAATTACAAAATTTATCTAATACGTTAATCATACTATATTTTGACATGTTAACCAATAAAATTTGTAATAAGAACACATATTGGGTATCAATTTTTTGATCATTATTTTTTGAATAAGTTCAGATACATTTCGGACTCCAAAGGAGTCAAAAATGAGGATAATTTACAAGTTTAAATGGATAAAAGGCAGTAGAATGTTGTAT
>PEXX01000036.1 GCA_002778965.1 Candidatus Kuenenbacteria bacterium CG08_land_8_20_14_0_20_37_23
TCTCAAAATCATTTCCTGCTAGGAACAGCGTAGAGAGCTTGAGTGTCCTTGATGATATTTCGCTTGAAGTGTTGGAGTCAGAATTTTTTTGTATCGTTGGTCCCTCTGGCTGCGGTAAGAGCACGATAATCAATCTCGTTGCTGGTTTCTTTCCGGCAGATAATGGAAAAATCACCATTGATCACAAACCAGTTACTGCGCCTGATTCATCAAGAACAGTTGTTTTTCAAGAATACGCACTTTTCCCTTGGAAAACAGTTTTTGAAAATATAGAATTTGGCTTGAAGTGCAAAAACGTTGAAGATCGAGAGCGTCAACGTATTGTGCAAGAACTTCTCAAAAAAGTTAGGCTTGAAAAATTTACTGATAATTATCCTCACGAGTTGTCTGGAGGGATGAAACAGCGCGTTGCTTTAGCACGAGCCTTTGCGGTAAAACCAGACATCATTTTAATGGATGAGCCTTTCGCTTCGCTCGATCAACAAACACGGGACTTGCTCCAGGAGGAGCTAATAAACTTTCAAGTCGAACTTAAACAAACTATTCTTTTTGTCACTCACAATGTAGAAGAAGCACTTTTTTTAGGAGACAGAATTTTAGTATTGAGTCATCGTCCATCAAGAATTAAATCACTTGTTTCTGTACCATTTGACAAACCACGTTCTCCTGATATTCGAAACGAGAAACAATTTTTGGATTTGAAGAATAAAATTTGGCACTCGCTACGCGAGGAAATAGTATAAACGCCTGCCAAAAACGAAAGCGAGGACTGCGCGGAATTCCCCCCTTCCGCGCCGTCCGAGTCCGAATTGAAGCCCCGCCACTGCCTCGCTCCGCTCGGCAACCCCGAAGAAAAATGTTCCTTGCTTTTCAGATTTGCGCGCGCCCGATTTTTTCTGAAAAAGGAAAGGACATTTTTTCTTTTGGGTTCTGCCCTGAATACTTCGGGCAGTGTGGCGGGGCGAAATGCGGACTTGGTTTTGCCAAAACTATTTTCTGGGGGAAAGAATTTCGCAAAACCTCGGCTGATGTTTGTTTGCGGGGCGGGAAGAAAAAGGGGTCCGGGGAAAATGAATTCCCGCTCCGCCCTCGCTTCGGCTGGCGGCGGAAAAACTCAAAGAGAAACTAAAAATTTGTTTAAGTCTAAAGTAGTAACCGATTGAACTGTATCATATAGCCGAGTCCAGATTGTGCACCGACAAGTTCGGCGGTAATGACAACAATCCAGCCAACCCCAAGACCGATTTTCAAACCAGCAAAAATATGAGGTAAGGAGCTCGGGATAAGAATGTCGGTCAAAAATCTTTTCTTGTTTGAACCTAGGCTAAGAGCGACCCTTTTGTGAATTTCTTCCACAGCCATTACACCAAAAAGTGTATTAGTGAAAATCGGAAAGAATGCACCTAAAAAAACCAAAAAATATGCAGGAGCATCACCAAGACCAAACCAAAGAATTGCAAGAGGAATCCATGCGATTGGAGGAATCGGACGAAGTAATTCTATGATTGGGATAAAAAATGGTGTAATTTTTTGATTAGAGCCCAAAAGTAAACCAAGCCCTATTCCTAGCACTGAGGCAAAAAGAAAACCAATAAGAACTCGTTGCAAGCTTGCAAAAATATCAGAGATTAAAGAACCCGTACCGAACAGATCAATGAATGCATTTGCAACATTTAGAGGGCTTGGTAAAAGTTGTGTATTTATAAATTCTAGAGACGCTGTTATTTGCCAAACAAAAATCAGAAAAACAATAGGAATAATTGCTTGCATTGTGTGTCTCAATATTTTCATAGCTATTTAGATTGAACATCATTTATATTGAAATCAGAAATGTTTTTCTGTGCATCTCCCAAAATTGACTGATTAATTTCTTTACGGATATTGAAAGAATCTTTGAGAAATCCATTTTTTACTGCTTCATCCATAATCTTCTCTAAATTAGCAATTCGTTCCTCATTCAATGAGATATTTATATCTGCAATTGATGAAGACTTAAGATTTTGCTCAAGAGAAGCTGCTCGGTCGAGAACTTCATTAGGTATGTTGGTTTTCGCTTCTTGAACAAACCAGTCATTCGCCAATTGTTGGTTTTTTGCGTAAAAGTAATAACCCTGAAGAAATGATCTGATGAAATCTTCAGCCGCTTCTGGATGAGATATGATAAAATCATTGGACATAACCACAAACGCTTGTGGCGTGACCAGTTTTAGAATTCTCGCCTTGCCCGCAGCTTCTTGTAGCCCAATAGTTGGATCCCAACTAATGAACCCTGCTACATCACCCCAGCTTTCCGCCGTTCCTTTTTGTATCACACTCGACTGCTCTAAAATATCAAGATTCTGTAACTGAAAATCTTTTTGGGCATCAAATCCTTGTTCCTTCAAAAATGCGGTAACATGCAAGTGAGTGCCCGAACCATAAGGTCCCGGTATTTTTTTGCCTTTCAAATCAGCAACAGATTGATGGGAAGAATTTTTAGGAACAATAATTCCACCACGAAAATCTATAAGTCTGCTTACTATGGTCCATTTATCACTTTTTGATAAAAGATTGATTGCTGGAAAATCGGCAGTAAAAATTACATCAACATCACCTGCGAGAGCGGCTTCATTAAGAGGTCCGCCATAGCTAAAACTCTTAAATTCTCCACGAAGGCCGTTCGTTTCCAAAATATCAGTGTGTTTTAGCACTTGTGCTAATTGTGCTTGAGGAACCCAGCCTATCTGCCATCCAATTCGAATCGTAGTCAATTCGCTTGGCTGGTTATCTTTTTTGAACACCAAGAAACCAACCCCCAGCAAAATGACAATGACTATTATCGTGATTAGTTGCTTATTCATATGTAATATAAGCTTATCAAAAATTCCTTAAGTCGTAAAGACACTCCAAAAATACAGCTATTAAATAGCGGTATTTTTGTATTATTATTGGCTTGTTTATTTGTCAATATTACTGTCCTTTTCCAGAAAGCACTATTTTAACTGTTTTTAAAAGTATGGACAGGTCAACTATAAATGATCTGTTCTTGATGTAATACAAATCATACTGCAATTTTTCCAAAGCATCTTCCTCTGAAGATCCGTATGGAAAATTGATTTGCGCCCAGCCGGTTATACCTGGTTTTATCAAAAGTCTGGTTTCATAAAATGGAATTTTTTCTTTCAGTTTTTCTATAAATTCCGGCCTTTCTGGCCTTGGACCCACAAAGCTCATTTCTCCACGCAAAACATTTATTAGCTGCGGTATTTCATCAATTCTTGTTTTGCGCAGAAATTTGCCCACGATTGTTATTCTTGGATCTGATATTTGCGCCCATTGCGGGCCGTTTTTTTCCGCATTATTATACATTGTTCTGAATTTTACGGCCATAAATTTTTTGCCGTTTTTGCCAGTGCGCTGTTGCATAAAAAAACCAGGACCATTGCTACTTATTTTTATAGCAAGATAGACCAATGGAACAAACAACGCGGTCAATAAAAGTAACATGCCTGACAAAAAAATATCCATTACTCGTTTAATAGCTTCATACGCCTGCTTTGCCCCTTCGCGCACATTTTCCAAAAACCACATTTGTCCGATGATATTTATTAAGACTTTGCCTGTAAATTTTTCAGCGAATGAAGGCAAGTCTAAAATATTTATTTGCAGATCAAGAGATTTATACAACTCATTTATAATTCGCGGGGCATCAGCAGTTTCAGCCGTTATCACAACCGTTTTAATTTTATGCAGATCAATATATTCCCTTATTTTATCCTCATTGGAAATCACGTCAATCTCTCCTGGTTTAAAACAAGTCAGATCAATTTGGCTTAGTTGAATAATTCCTGAAACAAAAAAACCAATTTGCGGTTTCTGATTTATATTTCTTACTAATTCTAAGGTTTCCTTTGAAAGACCCACAAAAATTATTTTCTCAATGAATTTTTTGGATAAAATCAATCTATTATAAATATGGCGCCACAGAGAAACAAATATTCCAAAAAATAAAATATTTATGATTAAAATTGTTTTAGGCGAAATTCCGGCCGTTGCTAAATAAAAGAAAATAAAACCCAGTACTATACACCATATCAAACTATTGATTAATAATGCGTAAAAACGCATATCATTTTTTGCAACGGGCAGATCATATAATTTATTGATGAAAAAAATTATCAGCCATATTGAAAAAATCACGGTAAAAGGAGGCAGGTGTTTATTCCATAACTCCATACTAACCGGGCGCCAATATCTCGCTAGCAAGGTCAGCCATAATGAAAAATAAAGAATTGCCACATCTCCAGTAAATAGAACCAAACGTTTAATTTTTGGGATAATGTTGAACATAAATTGTTTCAAGTGTATTCAATTTTTGTTAAAAAGTCAAATTTTGGCGTAATTTTATAATTGTCTCATTTTTTAATTTGCTGATTTAGCTGTAGCGCATGTATATGCGCAAATAGTTGCCTGCGCTTGCTGAATTTTTTGTTATATTATAAAATAAACTTAATGACTAACTGTGAAAATACAACAACAAAATACCTCAAATATGCTGTTTGGGGATGTTTATATTTAGTTTTGATTACGCCTCTTCTTGTCAGTTCAAAATTTATTTTTCCTTTTATAACCCTAAAGGTAATCTACTTCAGAATAGTCGTTGAAATAGCCATCTTTTTTTACCTTATACTCGCTTTGGCTAATCCGTATTTCAAGCCGAAATTCAATAAACTAATATGGCTTATATTTTGCTTTGGCCTAATTGTTTTTTTGACAGGGCTTTTAGGCGTCAACCCGTATAAGAGTTTTTGGGGAACAATAGAAAGAGGGGAGGGATTTTTAACCATTGCGCATTTAATCGCCTATTTTTTTATTTTAGCTCAAGTTGTAAAAACTAAGCGCGATTGGCTCAATTTTTTAAGCGCCCATGTAATCACCAGTTTTCTAGTTTGCATCTATGCCATAGCCCAGCGCTTTGGCGCGAGTTGGGCGATCCACTCCGGTGAAGATAGGCTTTCTTCAACGCTTGGCAACGCTGCATATCTTGGCGGATATATGCTCGGTAATTTTTGGTTCTGTCTGCTTTTGTTTTTTGAGAAAAAAAAATATTTGTGGAAAATATTTTTTGCTCTAGTTGGGATATTCCAAGTATATATACTTTTCCAAACTCAAACTCGCGGAGCTATGCTCGCTTTTATTTTAAGTCTTTTTTTATTTTCAATAATCGGTCTTTTTTTTATTAAAAATCGTTCTGTCAAAATAACATCATTAATTATTTTCGCGTTGCTCCTCTTTGCCGGCAGTTTTAGTTTTATGAATCACGCTAAGCCGTGGATCAGCGAAAGAGGCCCTATTCACCGCCTTTTAAATATATCTACCAATAGTATTACGGTTGAATCGCGTCTTTTGGCATGGGACTCTTCCTGGCAAGGTTGGCAAGATCGATTTTTATTTGGTTATGGATGGGAAAACTATAATGTCGCCTTTAATAAATATTTTCATCCGGAAATATACCGCGATGCTGGATCACAAGTCTGGTTTGATCGCGCTCATAACACAATTTTTGATATTGCTGTAGCGACCGGAATTATCGGCTTAATAATTTATCTCACAATTTTTTTCTGCGCTTTTGTTATTCTTTTCAAAAAAATACGCGACCAGCAAAATATTTTTTTGAGCCTTGTCCTTTGTATGTTTCTCATAGCGCATTTTTTGCAAAATATATTTGTTTTTGATTCAATTCCAACATATATTATGCTTTTTTCCGCTTTTGGAATCATTGCTTATATAGGCAATGATCATCAAAATGAAACAAAAACAGAGATAAAACCAATTAATCTTTATGCTATTGTTTTTGGATTTGTCGCGTTAATAATAGCTGTTTTTTCTTTTAACATCAATCCAGCGCAAGCCAATCAAGCAGGCCTTGATGCAATGAAGCTGTTTTATACCGGCAATGTCGTTGCTGCCGTCAATGGTTTTGACCGGGCCATTCAGATGGCTACATATCAAACACCTGAATTGCGGCAGAAGCTAGCAGAAAGTATTATTTCGCACTATAATACCGGCTCTAATTTAAAAACGGACGAGGACGAAGCAATCACGCATAAAGCAATTATTGAAATTAAAAATAATATCCAAGAAGACCCGTTGGAAGCAAGAAACTATCTATATATAATGTCACTTTATAATAGTTTATATTCAAAAGACAAGGAAAAATTGATGCAGGCAATAAATTATGGCAAAAAAGCAAAAACCCTGTCTCCGACAAGACAGCAAATTTATTTTGAATTAGGACGCGCGGCGCTCGGTCTTGGGATGATCCAAGACGGTCTTTACTATTTCAAGAAAGCGGTTGATCTAAATCCGTCTGCGATTGATTCTTATTGGAATCTTTTGTCAGCCTATGCTATTACTGGCCAAAATGACCAGGCAGAAGCTACGCTTGCAATAATTACGAAAAAAGGAGCCGGTGAATCTAAAAAAGATTTGAAAAGATTGTTAAATATCTACGCTTCTATCAAGTCTTTTCAAAAAATGAAAGAAATCTATGAAAAGCTTATTGTTTTAGATCCATTAAATATTGATTATCGCTTTAAACTTGCAGCCGTTTATAAAGCGCTCGGGGATGTGTCAACAGCCAGATCAACAGCATTGACTATCAAAGAAATAAAGCCGGAAGCCGTTGTTGAAGTTGATAAATTTTTAGAAACATTGGAATAAATGTCCAACGCATCAAATGCTGATAAAATTTTTCTATTTTTATGCTTAAAAAGATATTACTCATAACAATCGTTTCCGTTTTGCTCCTTATAAGAGGATCTTTTAGGAATGCTCAAAAAATAGATGCTGAAGAAAACATATTGGCAGAACATATTTCTAACGAAGTCATCATTAAACTAAAAAATTCAGACAAAATATATTTACTGAAAACCACTTACGGCTTGCATGAAGTTATTGAAGTCAACCAGAGGAATCAAACGATAGAATATATTGAACCAAACTATCTTTATCGTGCGGCGATAGAGCCGCATGACCCTTTCTATACGCAGGAGTTGCATCTTTCCAGTACACGGGCGAATCTTGCATGGAATTATACGACCGGAAGCAAAGATTACACTATTGCGATTATTGATACTGGAGTTGATATTGATCATGAAGATTTAAAAAATAACATCTGGCGCAATGTAGATGAGATTCAAGGAAACAGCATTGACGATGACGGCAATGGTTTTATTGATGATGTAGTTGGTTGGGATTTTACATCAGAAAACCCTGACCCAAGGCCTAAATTCACAAATAATTACAGTTTTCTTGGTATAAACCACGGCACAATCGTAGCTGGCATAGCAGCAGCCGAGGGAAATAACAGCATTGGCATAGTTGGTATAACTTGGCACGCTAGTATAATGTCTCTAAGGGTGCTGGATAGTTCTGGCACTGGCAATACTTTTGACGTTGCGAGAGCGATTGATTATGCAAGAGAAAACAATGCTCATATAATTAATCTTAGTTTTGTCGGTAGCGGTTATTCTGCGACATTGAATAAAGCCATAGAAAAAGCACATCAAGCGGGCATTTTAATCATAGCTGCTGCTGGCAATGAAGTTAACGAGGGAGTCAATATGAGCGATTCTCCTCAATATCCAGTGTGTCATGATGGATATAACGGCGACAATTGGGTTATTGGCGTGGCATCTCTTGATAATTCGGACAAACTGGCCAGTTTTTCAAATTATGGCGATTGTATTGACGTGGCAGCTCCTGGCGTTGGTCTTTTCAGCACTCTTTACCAAAATGAAAATTACAAAAAATTTAATCGAGCTTATGGCGGCTATTGGTCAGGTACGTCTGTATCAGCGCCACAAGTAGCCGGCTTAGCAGTTCTTTTAAAATCACTCAAGCCGATGCTTTCCGTTTTTGAGCTAAAAGATTTAATAATCAGTAATGCTGATAATGTTGAACATAAAAATTTTTTGTATCAAAACAAACTTGGCAGTGGAAAAATAAATATTTTGCAATCAGTCATCGCTGCTCGAAAAATCACACCAAAAGCGGAATTATCTTTTGATAGAATAATTACCAGCCCTGACTCCAATGGTGGCCCGCACATTAAAATATTTAAAGCCGATAAATTGGAAACTCAATTTTTTGCTTTTGAGGAAGATAAAATTTTTGGAGCCAATGTCGCTACTGTGGATATCAGTCAAGATGAGGTAGAAAATATTATAGTCAGCGCGGCCAAAGGTGAAAAGCCGTGGGTAAAAATTTTTGACATCTACGGCAATCAAAAAGCTAAATTTCTCGCTTTTGACGAAAATTTTATTGGCGGAGTCAAAATTGCGGCCGGAGATGTTGATCATGACGGGGAAGACGAAATTGTCGCGGTGCCTGAAAGCGATTACGCCCCGATTGTTAAGATATTTGCCTTAACAGGTTCATTGGAAAAAGAATTTTACGCTTTCAATAAATTTTTTACCAAAGGACTGAATATCGCTGTGGCTGATATAAATAATGACAAATTTGATGAAATAATCATTACTCCAAGCCATGGCACATCGCCGATTATTAAATTTTTTAATTACGCGGGTTTGATAATCGGTCAATTTATGGCAAATGACGCAAATTTTTTTAACGGCGTAAATATAGCTGTTGGAGATATCAATGGCGATAATCAACTGGAAATAATTACTGGTAATCGAGTAGGCGCTTCGCCTGAAGTTAAGATATTCAATGTTTCTGGGGTGATCTTGCGTAGATTTTTGGCCTATCATGAAAATTTTATCGGCGGAGTCAATGTGGCCGCTGGTGACATCAATGGCAACGGAATTGATGATATCGTCACAGGTGCCGGACCGGGCGGAGGTCCGCATGTAAGAATATTTACAGCTGACGGCCAAGTCATTACGCAATTTTTTGCCTATGATCAAAAATTCAGAGGGGGCGTAGCGGTTTCTGTAGAAAAATAATTCGGCCTTTATTATGCGTATCAAGCGCGCGTTTTTAAAATTCGCGTCAGAAAACCAGTTTTAATAACTGATAACCAGTAAATATATAAAAAATACAATGATTAAAAAATTTTTTAATAAAATAATCGATAGATTCCGTTCCTTGCCATGTATTAGAAAAAATCCTAGCGTTAAAGAAATCATTAAATACTCAATAGTTGGTAATTTCACGAGCATCCTGGATTTTGCCCTTTACATTTATCTGACTCGTTTTTTTCCATTTTGGAAGGAGCACTATTTGACGGCTAACTTTTTCGCAATATTGATAGATAGCGTCATTCGTTTTATTTTGCACAAAAAGTGGACATTCAGAAATGAAGGAAAAAATATCCATACGCAATATCTAAAATTCACCATAGTTTGCCTTTTGATCATGCTCACGGGTGAAGTTCTTCTCTATACAGCAGTTGAATATTTTGGTATTGGTGATGTTTTGGGTAAGCTTATTTCGTCTGTTATTATAACGATGTTTGCTTTCTTAAGCACTAAGTTGTGGGTCTTTGGACGCTCAAAAGAAAAACATATTGAAAAATATACTGGTCAAAATCTAAAAATTTGATATAATCAAATATAATCAACTAATATAAGAATTTTAATATATGAACATGTCAACTTTGGCAACAGGAAGACCAAATATTATTATTACTGGCGGGGCAGGATTTCTTGGCTCGAATCTGGCGGGAGACATGGTCAAGACAAGCAACATTATCTGCATTGATAATTTTATAACTGGCAACCAAAAAAATATTGATATACTATTGCAAAATCCGTATTTTGAATTTTTGCGGCATGATATCACTCGTCCTCTTGATTTCGACCAATTTCCAGAATTAAAAAAATTCCAAATTAAAGCGCAGGGGATCCAGTCAATTTATAATTTTGCCTGTCCGACATCGCCTTCAAATCACGCGAAACTTGCGCTGGAGATACTTGAAGCCAACTCGTCTGGCACGAAAAATATGCTTGATCTGGCAAAAGAGTACCATGCCGTTTTTGTCCACATCTCAAGTCAGCATATTTATGGAAAGGCAATGTCAAGCCAGCCGATTAAAGAAAGCTATCTTGGAGCAGTTGACCCAATCGGTCCCAGAAGCGCCTATGACGAGGGAAAAAGATTCGCGGAAACAATAGCTAGTTATTACAAAAGGCAATTTAATTTGAACGTGAAAATAGCCCGCCTGTTCACATGTTATGGTCCCAAAATGGCTATTAATGACGGCCGTTCAATTCCTGACTTTATTTTTGACGCCTTGAACAATAAAGATTTAATAATCTATGGAGATGAAAAAACCGAAAATACTTTTTGTTATGTCGCTGATATTGTGGATGCTTTGATAAAAATTGAAAAATCATCGCTTGCTGGTGCTGTCAATATTGGACATTATGAAAAATATACGCTGAAAAATATTGCGGAACGTATTATCAAATTGTGTGAATCATCCTCGGTTATCACTTATAAAGAACCAGACTGGCACGTAGCCTCATACAATATTCCTGATATTTCTCTGGCTAAAGAAGAGCTTGGCTGGTTTCCAATGGTGGACATAGAAGATGGGCTGTTGCGTACTATTGAATATATGAGATCAAATTTAAGGATCTATCAAATATAGTAAATCCCAAATTCTAAATCCAAACTAAAATTATTCTGGATTCAGAATTTTGAATTTTATAAAAATGTTTCAATTAATTATTAATAAAGTGCGGAGTACTCTAGCGCCTAACGGCGCAACAGAGTGCCAATTCTCGCTGCTCGACGCAAAAGAGTTTGCGTCTGGCTAAACGCTGGAACTATGTTAAAACATATTTTTACTTCAGAATCCGTCACAGAAGGCCATCCTGATAAAATCGCGGACCAAATATCCGACGCCATTTTAGATGAGCTTATTAGACAAGACAAATTTAGTCACGCCGGCATTGAAACTTTGCTCTCTACGGGGCTGGTGGTTATCGCCGGACAGATCAGAACCAAGGGCTATGTTGATATAGCTAAAATTGCGAGACAAACCATCAAAGAAATCGGCTATAACAACGGTAATATCGGTTTTTCCGCAGATGATTGCGGCGTCATCGTGGCAATTGATGAACAATCTCCGGATATTGCTCAAGGTGTTGATAAAAATAAAGGCAAATATAAAAAACAAGGAGCCGGGGATCAGGGTTTAATGTTCGGTTATGCCTGTCGCGAAACTCGCGAGCTGATGCCGCTCTCAATTCTTATGTCGCATAAAATGGCCGCCAGACTGGCCGCGGTCAGAAAAAATAAAACCTTGCCTTATCTGCGGCCAGACGGCAAAATAGAATTGGCCGTTGAATATGAAAACACCAAACCGAAAAGACTGGATACGATAGTGGTGGCGGCCCAGCATAATGAGAAAATTTCCTTGCAAAAAATCCAGGCTGATATTATTAAATATGTTGTTAAACCTGTTGCCGGCAAATATTTAGACGACAAGACAAAATTTTTTGTCAATGCCACTGGCCGTTTTGTCAAAGGCGGACCGCCAGCTGACACCGGTCTCACGGGTCGCAAAATTATTGTGGACACTTATGGCGGCCATGGCGCACACGGCGGCGGTTGTTTTTCCGGCAAGGACCCGAGTAAGGTTGACCGTTCCGCGTCCTATATGGCGCGCTATATTGCCAAAAATATGGTGGCGGCGGGTCTGGCTGATAGATGCGAAATTCAAATCGCTTATGTCATTGGCGTGGCCGAACCGGTTTCAGTCTTAGTTGACACCAAGGGCACTGGAAAAATAAATGATGAAAAACTGGAAAAAATCGTTCGTCAAGAATTTCCTCTTACACCTGAAGGTATTATCAACCACCTGCGACTATTGCGACCTATTTACAAAAAAACAGCGACCTACGGCCATTTTGGCCGCGAATTGCCGGAATTCACCTGGGAGAAAAAAGACAAAATTGCTATTCTGAAAAAATATTTAAGATAAAATAATTTATTTAACCATTTTCCCAAATTGTGGTATAATAAAGTCATTAGCTTATTTTCATATTAAAACCTCATGCAAATAACCTACTGTGACAAATGCAACCAGCAAAGAAATAATATTGTCAAAGTGTTGCGCAATTAGTATCAGCATCGGAAAATAATACTTTGCGGTTCGTCTTTAAGCGGTAATCTTAGCCAAAATAGAGTTAAAATTTAAAATTGATCCCAACACCTATGCTTCCCAAAACTCATTTCCGTAAATTCACGTTAATTATACTTCTCTTTATTCTATGCGCCAGTTTTTTAATAGCTCAAACAGCCGATACAACTTCCATAGAAAATCCATTAAAGAAAGAAGGCGGGCCAATTGATCCGGAAGAATTATATGGGAGAATCATTTCCGGACTTTTAGGCTTTGTAGGCATTGTTTCACTGGTAGCTTTTGTATATGCCGGTTTTGTTTTTTTGATTTCCGCAGGTAATCCGGAACGGGTCAAAAAAGCAAAAGACACCATGATATACGCGGTAATTGGCGTGTTCGTTTCTATGGCCTCTTACGCTATTTTAAGTTTTATCTTCACCACTTTGGAAGAATCCACCGGACAATAAACCCATGTTTTTTATTTTTTAACTTTAACCCACAATAACTCCGGAGAACTGAAGGCAGGTCAAGTGGGTAAAGATAGAAGGCGTCATAAATTATTGGTATTTATAACGACGTCTTCAGGTCTGGCGTATACGCACTTCCTACCCTCAGATCTCTATAGTTATTTTCATTAAAAAATTAAATAAGATAATTATCTTAAATCATGTGACCTTATCTAAGCATATTTTAATAATTTTGTCAAGTATTTATTAAAAAATTCAAAAAGGCCTATAATAAATATACTTGTGTATCATAAATACATTACCGATTCTTGTTAACTTTCAGCCCGCGGCTGGATAGCCACAAGCTGATTTTTTATTTATCGTTTTATGGCCATTTTGGTTACCGGGGGTGCAGGGTTTATTGGCTCGCATCTAACCGACAGTTTAATAGCCAAAAAACACCGAGTCATCGTTTTGGATGACCTGTCTTCGGGGTTTAAAAAAAATATCAATGCCCAAGCCAAATTTTACCAACTGGACATTCAAAACAAAAAACTGAAAAATATTTTCAAAAAAGAAAAACCAAAGATTGTTTATCACTTGGCTGCCCAAATAAATGTCAGAAGATCAATTCAGGACCCAATTTTTGATGCCCAGAAGAATATTTTGGGTTCGCTAAATCTGCTGGAAAATTGCATAAAATATGCAGTAAAAAAATTTATCTTTATTTCAACAGGCGGAGCCATCTATGGCGATGGCGTTAAAGTTCCCACTCAGGAAAATGCCTTGAAACGGCCAACTTCGCCGTATGGCATTGCCAAATTATCTATTGAAAAATATCTCCACTACTACAACAATCAATATAACTTTAGATATACTGTTCTACGTTTAGCCAATGTTTACGGTCCGCGCCAAAATTGGGAAGGCGAAGCTGGCGTAGTCGCTATTTTTTTAAATAATTTGAAAAATAAAAAACCTCTTAAAATTTTTGGCGGAAAACAAACCAGGGATTTTGTTTATGTATCCGATGTTGTGAATGCGTGCATCAAAGTGCTAAATCAAAAAAAAACAGCTATTTACAATATCGGCACCGGAGAAGAAACAACCGTCAACCAGCTCGCAAAAAAAATATTAAAAATTTCAAACAAAAAAAACACAATTAAACATTTGCCATATATCAAAGGCGAACAATTGAAAAATTGTCTGTCTTTTGCTAAAATAAAACAAGAGTTGCAATGGCAACCGCAATATGATTTAAATAGGGGATTGGAAGCAACCATGGACTATTTTAAAAAATAAAGACCAGATTTCATTTATTTTAATTCCAGTATCGGTATATCATAAAAACATTTTTCTGATTTTATTTATTTCCATACTATGCTCCCCCAAAAATCCTTTTTACAAACCATGCACATGAAAACTCAATTAAATAAATATTTTTTACTTATCCTTATTTTGGGTTTTATTTTGTCGCCATGTTATATTTTGGCTGAAGTCGGAGGCGAAAGTGAAATCAAAAAATTGGCGGATGAAATTAAAGACAAACAGGTTCAAATAGACGAGCTGCGCGCTAAAATTGAGATCTACCAGAAAAATTTATCAAAGGCTCAATCTGAAACAAACTCGCTGAAAAATCAAATATATATTTTAGAGACTAAAATTGATAAAAAAGAAACTGAAATAAAACTTAATCAAGAAGAAACTGAAGAAACAAATTTGGAAATAAAAAAAACCGAGGAGGAAATTGAGTACAACGCGGAAGAAACGCAGGACAAAAAGAAAAAACTTGGGAAATTGTTGAGAGAGAGATATATTATAGATCAAAAAAATGACCTTGAGATAATCATTTTGAATGAGTCGCTGTCAGATTTCTTTCGCGTATTTCAAACTGCGGAAACAATCCAGGCAAGCGTTAACCAAACACTCATAGAGCTTAAAGAATTAAAAAAAAATCTGTTTGGGAAACAGCTTGAGTTAGAAGAAAAAAAGGAAAAACTTAACCATCTTAATGATGAATTGACAGGCTATAAAACAAATCTGGAGAGCCAACAATCAGTCAAGCAAAATATTTTATATCAGACAAAAAATTCGGAAGAGCGCTACGAAAACATGGTTAATGAACTCAGACTGGAACAGCAGCGCATGAACTCCGAGATTGTTGTTTTGGAAAAAACTATTCGTCAGAAACTTACTGATGACAAAAATAAGCTTGCCGAGCTTGGCAACGCAACATTTACATGGCCTGTGCCTAGTAGATATGTTACTGCCGCTTTCCATGATCCTGATTATCCATTTCGCTATATTTTTGAACATCCCGGGATTGATATCAGAGCTTCGCAAGGCACGCCTCTCAAAGCATCCGCTTCAGGATATGTGGCGAAAGTTCAAGATGGTGGACGTTACGGTTATTCATATATTATGCTAATTCACAATGATGGCTTTGCCACTGTTTACGGCCACTTGAGCAAAATGTATGTGTCAGCGGATCAATTCGTCACTCAAGGCGAAGTAATTGGCGCGACCGGCGGCATGCCAGGCACTCATGGTGCCGGCCGTCTGACTACAGCTCCCCATATCCATTTTGAGATAAGAAAAAATGGCATACCAGTCAATCCACTGGACTATCTGCCTTGATTTATGTCTCATGAAGAACAAATTGTCCAAATATTCTCCCGACTTAAGGAGATTTTTATTTTAGAAAATTTTCAATTCAAAATCATGCGCCGCCAGATAGACGAAGAGGGGAGAGGGGTGCTCAATTTGAAACGCAGCTACCGCCTAGCCCATACCAGCCTCAAAAACAAAACAATTACCGTTGATATCTACACACCGCGTTTCCGCAAGCCCAAATCAATCAGGTCAATTTTGAATATTCTCGCTCATGAAATCGCCCATCACCAAAAACTACCCTTCCGCCAACGCTTCCGCGGCCGTATTATTACTCGTCAGCACTATCCCGCTTTTTATGAGCAGGTTAATAAAAATATAGAAAAAATAAAGAGAGACGAGATTTTAAAAGAATATTTTAAATAAGGAGTAAAAAATGGATTTCATATTTACCTTTTCTTTTTTGCGTATCAATATAATACGCTTATCATAGCCCAATGATACAAAAATTACGCGCCAAACCAACTCCCAACAATAGCCGCTAACATTTATTTGACATAAATTTAATAATGATATAATCTATAATTAAATATATCATTAATTATATAATCTAATATGAACTCTATTCTACCTCAAACAATCTCTATCAGTGATTTACAGAAGAGAACCAAAGAAATATTTGATACTAAATTACAGGATAATGCCCCAACTCTGATACTCAATAGAAATGAGAAAGTCGGAGTTTTAATCAAACCCATGTTTTTTGAGGAATTAATGTCAACCTATGAAGATTATCTGGACGGATTGGAGCTAATGAACGCCATCAACACCACTCCCAAAAAAGACCTTGAACCTTGGGATAAAATAAAGTTAGAGTTAAAAAAACACGGCAAATTATCCTAAAATATGTACAAAATATTTCTTACTAGTAATGCCAAAAAGAGCTTATTTAAGTTGCCTCAAGAAACCGTAGAAAAAATCAATCGGGTCTTTGATATATTACAGCATAATCCCTTCACCGCTGATCACCATATCAAAAAATTACACCAGCCATTAATCGGCTATCGTTATAAAGTCTGGCCCTATCGCATTTTATATACTGTGGATAATTCCCAAAAAATAATTGTAGTTTACCGCATTTTTCATCGTGGTAGGGGATATTAACTCCGCTGGTTCTGAACCATAAATTTTGTTAACACCTACCACGCCTATTATCACCAGTATAGTCTTTAAACACATTCAGCCATTCCCTCGGCTGTTTTTTATTACTCTTTAAATTATGCCAACTTGACAACAGTCTCTTTTGGCCATTCACATTTCCAGTAAAACAAGGGAGACCCTACGGCCCGCCAATCAAACCAACCCCGCCTAAACATTTCATATAGACTATATGAAATGTTTAGGCAGCGGCCCACACTCATCTCTCCACCGCCTAAATGGCCGGTATAGTCTATTTCGGCCATTCAGGCACCGACGGAGAAAGGGGAGTCGCGAGCGCTAACCCGCCCTCGCCCAACAGCTCCCGGCAATGGCTCGTACAGTCTATTCGAGCCATTTTCTGTCACCCCCCCCAGATCTCCCCGCTAAATCGCTAAAACAGACTATATTAGCGCTTTCTGCCGCCCGCCTGATTCTTTCTAGGCGGTTTTTATGTTACAATAGAAGTACTCTAAAGCGGGCGACACCAACCATATGCAAAACTGCTTTGAAAAATTCAATCAAAAAATCAACCATAAAAATAATATCATCTATATTTTTATTGACGCCTCTAACCTATGGGAAGCGCAAAAAGCCAAGGGTAGATTTCTAGATTATGAAAAAACCCTGAAATTTATCAGGGATAATTTCACTTATTACAGCGCTTACCCGGCCGAGGGAACAAGGAATTATAATCTCGACGGCCGACATAAATTTTTTACTTTTCTCAACAAAAGCCTGGGATTTGAAGTGCGCAAAAAAGAACTCAAAAGAATTACCGTGGTAGATGAGCATGGCGAGAGTATTAAAGAAAAAGGAGATATGGATGTTTGGATTACTCTCGACGCGGTCCATCATCTAAACAAATATCACACCGCCATTCTATTTACGGGCGACTCGGATTTTCTCCCTCTGATCAACTACCTAAAAAATAACGGTAAAAAAGTTTTTATATTTTCTTCTCAAAATAATATCTCCGAAGAATTGCGAACTGGCGGCGACGGCTATGCTGATGTCCTGAAAATACCCCGCATCTGGGGCCGAGCGTTAAAGTACAGGGAAGAAAAGCAATAAAAAAAACTACCCTCCGCGAGGAGAGTAGCTCCTGGATGTAATACCCTTTTAGTTCCATGGCAGAACCAAAAGACATTATTATAATATCCTCTTCTGCCAAAAAAGTCAAATTTTTATCCACAGCTTACTGATTTTAATATCATTTTGACGTAAAATTATTAGGCCATCAAGCTCCTTATAATCTTTCCTTTAACCAGTCTAATTCTTTCTAGCAGGCGGTTTTTATATTCACCGATCAATAATTCTTAATTTACTTGCCCAATGAATGAAAACTCCGGTGAATATCTTTCAGCCTCTTATTAGTCACATGAGTATAAACTTGCGTCGTGGTAATAGACGAGTGGCCGAGCATCTCCTGAATGGCGCGCAAATCAGCCCCTTGGGAAAGCAGATCGGTGGCGTAAGAATGGCGGATCGTATGCGGCGAAGTAAATAGCGGCAGGCCGGATAATTTCACATATTTTTTTATAATTCTTTCCACCGAGCGCGCTGTCAGGCGCGCGTTTTCTTGATCCAATTCTTTGTCGTTAACATTGGGACTCATGTTGATAAATAGGGGAGCATAGTTATCATGGCGCGCCTCAAGATATTTTTTGAGCCATTCCATCGCCCGCTCCGAAATATAAACCGTTCTGATTTTTTTCCCTTTACCAATAATTGATAATTCCATATCCTTATTTTTAAGGTTTAGCTGTTCAATATTAAGCGACGTTAACTCTGATACCCGCAGTCCGGTAGAAAATAATACTTCCATCAGCGCCCGGTCACGTAAACCCGCGGCTGTTTTTATATCCGGCATCTCCAAAAGTCTTTCTACCTGTTCCAAGGTCAGAAATTTTATCTTATTATCAGCCTTGGCATCTTTCGGTAAATTAATTTTTTTAGCCGGCAAGCATTTGATATCGCGATCAGTAAAGTAGTTGAGTAGCGCGCGCAAAGCGATCAGATAATAATTTTGCGTTGTTTTTTTTAGCAGGTCCCCGGTACTAGATGACCTGGCCCGGGATAAAAAAATCTTGTAGGCCCAAATATCGTCTGCGGTTAATTCAGCCGGCCTCAAATCATCCTTGGCCTTGCTATGCAAAAATTCCAAAAATTTATTCAGGAACATGCGATAATTCTCCTGGGTTTTATTAGATAAACCCTTTTCCACCTCGCAATATTCCAAAAAATCAGTTATGCGCGCCTTAATAGATTTAGCGGTTGATTGTTGCATAAACATTATATTTTTATATTATTTATTGTTTTATTTTTATCCTGCTAATTTATTAAAATAACACATTTATTCACCCTATTTTAACCCATCCCCAGAAAGAACCCCATTATTATAGTCGTTTAACTTATATTATACGACATTAGATTACATTTGCAAAATTAGTTATCCACAATCCCCTTTTAAATAAACCTAAAATCACAAATTCTAATTTCTGATGGTTTTGTTTCAAGAAAAATCAAACCGGTATTCTAAAACCACTAGAATCAAAACACTAAAATATTTTATTCTGAATTTAAAGAATATCTTAAAATTTTAAATTTACAAATTTTAAATTTTCCCAATTATTTCCATTGATGGTTTATATAAAATCCCCTCTGCCCCATTTTCTAGCCGATTCCTGTATTTTAAATTAATCATTTTCCAATTTTATATCGGCTCCTATCTCGCGCAAACGTTCTTCTAATTTTTCATAACCCCTATGAATAGGATAAACATTTCTCAATATTGATTTTCCGTGAGCGGCAAGCATAGCCACGAGAATTATCGCCGCCGGTCGTAAAGCCGGCGGACAAATCATCTCCGCGCCTGTCAATTTGGTTTTGCCCTCGACTACCACTCGATGCGGATCCATAAGCGTAATATTCGCACCCAATCTATTTAATTCCGAATAGTAAATCGCTCTATTTTCATATGTCCAATCATGAATCAATGTCTTGCCTTGAGTTTGTGTGGCAATCGGCACAAAAAAAGGCAAATTATCCTGATTAATCCCCGGAAAAGGCATCGCGTGAATTTTGTCTTCCAGGGCCTTGAGTTTTGACGGCTCAATCAAAATATCCGCCAATTCTGTGTGTTTATTTTTGGCTAAATATTTTTTTATTATTTTATAACGCAAACCCATTTTTTCCAGTTTCAAAAGCTCCAGTTCCAAAAACTGAATCGGGCATCGGAGGATGGTCACTTTGGAATTAGTAGTTACTGCGAGCGACAAAAAAAGCATTGCCTCAATCGGATCCTCACTGATTTCATATTTAATATTTTTATTAAATTCCTTTTTGCCGGCCACTTCTATTGTTGCCGCCCCGGTCCATTTGATTTTAACTCCCAACTTCTCCAAAAAATAACACAGGTCCTGAATCATATAATTAGCGCTGGCCATTTTGATAATACTTTTCCCCGGACATTGCGCAGCAGCGAGTAAAGCATTTTCCGTCACCGTATCCCCTGTTTCGTACAATACAACCTGTGCCTTGTGTAATTTTTTAGAATCCACAATATATTTATTTTTTTTGGTTTTAATATTCACTCCGAACTTTTCCATAGCAAAAATATGAGGTTTAATAGTCCTTGATCCAATTTTGCATCCGCCAGCTTGAGTTATTGCGAAATTATTCAAGCGGCCTGCCAATGCGCCAATTGTTAAAATTATGCTTCTTGTCTTCTGCGCTGAAACATTGTTGATATGTGACAAATCAATTCTTTTTGGCGGATATATTATTATGGTTCTTTTGTAACGTATAATTTTCACTCCGACGCTTTCTAAAACTTCCGCTAATCTGTTAATCTCTTCAATTTGGGGTACATTTTTTAATGTTGTCACTCCCCTATTTATTAATGAACCGAAAAGCACTGCGACGCTAGCATTTTTTGAGCCATTAACTATTACCTCTCCTCTCAATTTTTTAGCGCCGTTAATAATGAATTTAGACATAAAAATAAATTTACCAGAGAACAATAATGACAATAATAACTTATTATGTTAATCTGAATTCAGATTAACATTTTTTTGTCAATTTATCAATCCAATGACTCTTTTCCACCGCCGCATAATATATATTATATTTTTTATTATTTTTTCTACAGCCGCGCCAATTATTGTTTTTTATTCATCGGGCTATAGATATAATTTTAAAAAAAATAATTGGCAGAAAACCGGTCTGATTTTTCTTGAAACAAAACCAAAAGAAGTAAACGTATATTTGAATGGAAAAAAAATAGACCAGTACTCGCCTATCCATATAAAAAATCTTCTGCCGAATGAATATACAATCATTCTCACGAAACCGGGCTACGCCCAATGGAAAAAAAATATCAGCGTCTATGCTGGTGAGTCAACTACCATTCAATATGTCAGGCTTTTCAAAGATAGTCCATTTCCGCGCATGATCGTCAATGGCGATATTAACCAAGCTATTTTTAATGAAAATAAAACGAAAATAGCCTATATCAAAAAAAACGAAGCCATAAATAATATCTATGTTCTTAATATAAGCGATAATTCTAGCCGACACATATATTCAACGAAAGAAGACATAGTAAAATTGGCTTTCGTTAACAACAAACTTGCTGTCTATCTGAAAAATAATATTTTGATTATAGACGCTCTTGATCCAGCCACATTTTTAAATTTCTCTGAACTTTCAAACGTCTATACAGCCGCAAATATAAAAATCGATCCTAACAATACGAATTATATATATTATTTAAGAGACGGATATCTGATGGGATTTAATTTGATAACGCGCGTCAATCAAACTTTTGATATTTCTAATACCAGAATAATTGATTATTTTGTAGCATACGGAAAAATTTATTTTTTGAATAATGAATCTCTGAATAAGATAATGCTCAAAAAAGCCAGTCTTGAAAATGTTGACGAAAAAATAAATATTACGACTTTTGACAGCTCAAACGGTTATTCAATCATAGAAATTAAAGATAATCTCATCGTTGTTCAAAATAATACAAAGCAAGATTTAATACTTTTTGACGAAACTAGCGGTCAAAAAGAAATCATAAAAAATATCACTGATTATGAATTAAGTTCAGATGGCAATAAATTGCTTTTCTATAACACTCTTGGACTTTTGTCGTATGACAGACTCAAAAACAATGATAAATATACTCTTTTCGCGAGAACTGCTGAACAGATCACGGCTAGCGCCTGGTATTCCGTTGACACACACCTGTTGTATATCATCAACGGCACAACGCTCAAAATTACGGAGAATTTATATGCAAATCGTTTGACTTATGACTTGATAAAGCTTGATAATATCAGAAATATTTTAACTGACAAAAAAGGCGACGAAATATATTTTATCGCTCAAATTGGCAATCAACGTGGGCTTTACAGAATTGAAATAGAGTAGTCTCATTTCAATTCATTCCGCAATTTTTCTTTTGCTAAAATCTGCGCTTGTAAAAGGCTCTCAAACGTCCCAGCGTCAATCCATTCTTTTTTAATCTCTGCAATCTGGAGTTCGCCTTTATCCATATACCATTTATGCACATCTACTATTTCAGTTTCCGCGCGCGCGCTTGGCTTCAATTTTTTGGCAATCTCAACAACTCTGTTATCATAAATATAAAGTCCTGTAATGCACAAATCGCTCTTTGGGTGTATCGGTTTTTCTTCAATTGAAATTGCTTTCATATTTTCATCAACTTCCACAACGGCAAATCTATTTGCGTCCGCGACTTTTTTGACAAAAATTTTTGCGCCAGATTGAAAATTTTTAATATCTTCGCTAAGATCATCTTCAAAAATATTATCACCCAGAATCATTACTGCGTTTTCCTTGTCAATAAAATTCCCGCCAATAATAAAAGCTTCGGGCAAACCAGTTGGCTTGTCCTGTATTTCATAAGTAAACCGTGCGCCAAACCGTCTGCCGCTGCCCAGAAGATTCAGATAATCTCCTGCCCTTTCCGGCGCAACAATAATTAAAATTTCTTTGATATCTGCTTTCAGTAAAGTATTTAAAGGATAATAAATCATCGGTTTGTTATAAACCGGTAAAAGTTGTTTGCTGGTAACTGTTGTCAGCGGTTTTAGGCGAGTGCCCGAACCGCCTGATAAAATAATTCCTCTCATAATTTGAACCAAGCGAAAACTGATAAAAAATAAAAAATCATTGAATTTTCGACTTGTATTTATAATATTAAACTATAATTATAATTATGCCAATAGTAAACCCTAAAAAACGCCGATTTTACTCTTTTTTCATTTTTCTGGTAATATCTCTGCTTTTGAACTTTGTTGGCCCGCAAAACGCCATTTTGGGCCTGATACTCGGCATTTTATGGTTGATTTGGGCATCAAAAATTATTGGTAACCGCTTTTTTCCCGGTGAACAGCACATTTTGCAATTTACGGCCGGACTCGCCTTTTTATTGATTGTCATTATTCTTATATCATTACTCTTTTTTTATTTCATCAATTTTCAAACATTATCAATAGTCTCAATCTTTATTATTGTTTCTTCAGTTTGTTTTTTATTTGATTATTATAAAAAATCGAACTCTAGGGGACTTTTTGCCAGTGCTTTTAAAATATTTTGCATCCTTAAGTGCTTCAGCTTAAAAGGGATGTTCGCTAAAGTATGTCTTGCCGCAACTTATCTCATTCTTTATCTTATTTCTTTCGCTTATCTTTTCTCCTATTCAACATCCAATAGTTTGCTTTCTCCATGGGAAATTTTGCCTAAAAAATTTTTCATCATATATTTTTTGCTTAATATAACCCTATTCGCCATAATATTACGCAAAGATAAATCAAACTGCAAAGTACCAAATGCGCGCTATCCACGACTTGAAATAATATTCCTCTCTTTGCATTTCTTTCTCGCTTGCTCAATAGCAGTAATCATCTATAAAATCGGTTTTGGTTTTGATCCATTTGTCCATCGTGCCTCTGAAAACGCTCTGGCGAATCTCGGCTATCTTATGCCAAGACCTCTCTATTATATCGGCCAATATGCGTTAGTTGTTTTTTTATCAAAAATTCTTTTTATAAAAATTATTGCGATTGATAAACTTCTAGTGCCTTTATTGGCCTCTCTGCTACTGCCGGCGAGCGTATTTTACTCAATCAATAAAATATTTAAAAACAAAAAATTAATTATCCTTATTACTGCTTGCTGTTTGCCGCTGACAGCTTACTGTTTTTTTTATACTGTCCCGCAATCCTTGGCCAATCTTTTATTGCTCATTCTAATTCTCATGTCTATTCCATATTTTATTAATAATGGAAAATTGCCCTGCAACCTATGGTTAATAGCTCTTGCCACAATGTTTATCCATCCTCTTGCCGGGATACCGGCATTCATTTATCTTGGATTTATTGTTTTATGGTCCAATAATTTTATGGTTTTGCGATTTTATGGTTCAATTATTTTTTCCTTGCTGGCTGGAATCGCAATACCATTATTTTTCTTTTTTGCCTCTATTATCTCGTCTGATTTTAATATAGTCTTCCAATTATCAAACATCTCAAGCGTCTTCAATATTTTTGACGCGCCGCGATATCTGCCATTTTACTCAATCTACCACTTAATCTATCTGTACAAATTTAATATAGGGATTTTGCTTATATTGATTTTCATCGTTGGTTCATATTTTCTATATAAAAAAAATAAAACTAAATTTCTAGCCGCTAATTACTGTTTACTCACAATTTTATTTGCTAATCTGATAATTCTCTCGCTCATCCAGTTCAATTCAATTATTGATTATGAGCAGCGCGAATTTGCAAAACGTTTGCTTTATGTAATCTTCTTCTTTTCTTTGCCGATTATTTTATCAGGTATATATTCTATTTCATTAAAAATTTTACAATTTAAAAAAGGCAATCTGCTTTTGATAATATTAATCTCCGCAATCAATGTAATAACGCTTTATATATCTTATCCGGTCGTGGACGCTTTCGAAAAAAATCGTGGCTATTCGGTTTCACACTATGACATTCAGGCCGTTAATTGGATAAATGAAGATTCTACTGATAAAGACTATATAGTCCTCGCAAATCAATCAACTTCCGCCGCCGCTTTGCAGGAATTTGGTTTTAAAAAATATTATAATTCAAAAATTCAAAATTTATTTTATTATCCAATCCCAACCTCTTCTCCGCTGTATGACATTTATCTAAAAATGGTTTATGATGAACCAAAATTAAAATATATCAACACAGCCCGCGAACTGACTGGTGTTAAAACAGTTTACTTCGTAATCAACGATTATTGGCTGGATTTTAAAAAACGCGTTGAACAGGCCGAGCTAATCGCGAACCGCATAAAAAATATCAACAATAAAATTTGGGTTTTTAAATTTGAGTAAAATATATAATTCAATTTACCGGACTTACTCATATCTCAAAGCTTCAATAGGATCCAGCCCAGCAGCTTTTTTTGCCGGATATATACCGAAAAGAAGACCGACAAAAATCATAAACGTAAAAGAAATCATCATGCCCCTGATTGATACCACAAAATCAAGGTCAATTCCTTGCGCTTGCGCTATTATGGACGCCAACCAAGAAAAAATAATGCCCAAAAGCACACCCACGACCCCGCCAGTAGAAGTTATAAGCACGGCCTCTCCTAAAAATTGCCATAAAATATCCGAATTTCTCGCTCCAACTGATTTGCGCAAGCCTATCTCATATGTGCGCTCCAATACTGACACATACATAATATTCATAATTCCAACTCCGCCGACAATGAGGGATATCCCAGCAATGGCCACTAAAAATAAAGTTATTCCATTTAAAATTGTTGAGAGCATATTCATTGCCTCAGCTGAAGTAATTACGGCAAAATCATCTTTATTTGGATTGGTAATACCATGCGCTTCTCTCATTATTTCCGTTATTTCAACGGCTGTTTGATCGGCTTTTTTCGTATCAATTATTGAAGCCATAATAAACGATACATGGTCAATTCCCATTATTTTTTTTTGCAATGTCTTCAAAGGCACAATCAGCATGGAATCCATATCAAAAAAAGTGCCTCCTCCGATTTTTTCGCGCACCCCTACAACTCTGAATTTTGATTGGCCGATCTTAATTTTTTTGCCCAACGCGTCATTAGCGCCGAAAAGATCCTCCTTGATTGAATGTCCGAGAATTACAACCTGCGCGAGAGAATTATCCTCATCATCAGTAAATTCACGACCATACTCAATATCAGTTTTGTCAATCACGAAGAATCCGCTTGACGCTCCCCATAACATACAGACTTTATTTTCATCTTCGTAAGACGCGATCTCCTGCCCCATAACCGCTGAATATACTTCGCTTACGTTAGGATTTTTTTTAATATCCATAGCCTCTTTGTGTTTTAAAGTTGTGATAGTTACTCCCTGCGCCATACTGCCGGCGTTAGCGGTTGACGCTTGTTTGGTTGACGGAACCTTAACCTCAATTTCAATATAGTCAGTACCAAAAACTTCAACCTGCTTTTGGATAAAATTTTTAAGTCCCTGCCCAGTGTTGATAATCACAATCACTGAAGTAATGCCAATTATAATGCCCAAAACAGATAACAACGTCCTTATCCGTTGCGTTTGAAAAATTTTTATTGATATTTTAATGTTGCGTAAAAAAGTCATGACAAAATTCTTAAATTTAGTTTAAATCACTCCGCGCTCAATGCCTCTATTGGCTCCATTTTAGCGGCTTTGGCAGCCGGATAAGAGCCAAAAATAAGACCTACTGCCGCTGAAACTCCAAGCCCAAGAAATATTGAGGAAATGGTTATTACAAAATCCCACTTATAGCCGATTTGCTTAGCAATCGTAGCTATAAGCCACGACAAGATGCTGCCGCTAATGATTCCAATTATTCCGCCAAAAACAGTTATTGTTAAAGATTCAATTAAAAACTGTTTTAAGATATTCATTCGCGTTGCCCCAACCGCCTTGCGCAAACCAATCTCTTTTGTCCTTTCCGTAATATTAACAAGCATAATATTCATTATGCCGACACCTCCGACCAGAAGCGATATGGCTGCAATTCCTGCAAGAAAAAACCGCAAAGCGTTTGTTACGGAAGTCAAAACATCCAGGGCCTGATCAAGAGAACGCACTGAAAAATCATCTTGCGCGGCATTAGATATATTATGGTTCTCTCGAACGACCGCCTCTATCTCTCCTGTCATCATATCAATATTCGCATTATCTTCGAACTTGCCGCGAATAAGAGACACGTGATTTATGCCTAGAAGGATCTTCTGCGCGGTTTTAATCGGTATAAATACTTGTGTATCTTTATTTTCAAATGCCACTGTGCCTCTTTTTCCCATTACGCCAATTACACGAAAATTTTGTTTTTTAATTTTTAGAATCTCGCCTATTGCTTGTCCATCTCCGAACAAATCTTGCTTAATAGCGTCGCCAATCACCACGACGCGCGACAGATTTTTTGATTCATTATCATCAAAAAATCTGCCTTCAGCCACGGCGGCGTCTTCTATGATAAGCATCGCAGGCGTTGTTCCAACATATGTTATATCAACTTTTTGACTGTCGAAAACAGCGCTGTCCACTCCGCGCACATAAGCTGTTGCGGCTATAACTCCAGGAACCTTGTTGATATCTTCAAGCTCGTCTAGCTTCAATGTCGTAACTGTTATGCCCATTACTGAAGCCGGCGGACCATTTTCGTCAGCCGCGCCAGGAGTTATACCAAAAAGATTAGAGCCAAAACTAGATATTTCATTTACCAAAAGACTTTGCGCGCCTGCGCCAACTGACATGATAACAATTACCGAACCAACGCCGATAATAATGCCAAGTATTGTCAAAAATGCGCGTTTTTTGTTAGCGCGCAGACAGTTTAAAGATAATTTAACACTTGATAAAAAATTCATTTTATAAACAATAGAATTCCATTTGGCAAAAAATGGAATTCTTTCATTTTTATTTTACTAGTCCATTTTTTAAGTCTACCCTGCTTTGGACGCTACTGTCAGATTCAAGAATACCGTCTCTAATTTTAATTATTCTTTTGGCTGTATTGGCCGTATACTGTTCATGGGTTACCAAAATTATAGTTTTGCCTTTTTCATTTAAATTAACAAGAATTTCCATCACCTGCTGTCCTGACATGGAATCAAGATTGCCAGTCGGCTCGTCCGCAAAAATGACTTCCGGATTATTAACCAGGGCGCGCGCTATGGCAACTCTCTGCTTTTCTCCGCCGGACAATTGGTTTGAAAAATGATCCAACCGATGCTCAAGTCCGACTGATTTCAGGGCTTTCATTGCCGCCGATGCTTTGTCTCGGGCGCCATTATATTCCAATGGCAAAATAACATTATTTAAGACAGTCGTGCGCGCCAAAAGATTGAATGACTGGAAAACAAAACCAATTTTTTTATTGCGCAATTCGGCCAATTTATTGTCATCAAATTCATTTATATTTTGGCCTTCAAACAAATATTCTCCGCTAGTGGATCTGTCTAGAAAACTCAAGATATGCACCAATGTAGACTTGCCAGACCCGGAAGGACCCATAATAGCTACAAAATCGCCTTTGTCTATCTCAAAACTCACGCCATGCAAAACCTTGGTTATGACTTCACCCGTTTCAAACTGTTTTTTTATATTCTTAATTTTTATTAAAACATCTTCCATGTTAATGATAACTGATAATTACTTTTGTTTGTCATTGACAAATGTTATCACCGTATCTCCTTTTTCCAATCCGTTCAAAATTTCTATATAATCATCGCCCCTTAAACCGACAGTAATATTTTTTTCTTCCTGCGTTTTGTCAGCGCGTAAAACAGTAACAATTTTATCGCCGTTTTTCTGTTTAACCGCTCGCAATGGCACGCGCAGAACGTTTTCTTTCTTATCAGTTTCAATGACAGTGTTGGCGGTCATGCCATGCTTGATTCCTTGCACGTCATCTTTAAAGTGCACCTTAACTTGGTAATAAACAACATCCTGAATAATAGTTTCCGCGGGGTCCACAAAAATTACGAAGCCTGGGAATACGTTGTCATCGCCAAAAGAATCAAGCGTTATATCAGCCATCTGGCCGATTCTAATTTTAGCAATATCAGATTCAGGAATATTCACATCTATTTCCAGTTTAGCTTCACCGATCATTTCTACCACAGCTAATGCCAAAGAAGTTTGTTCGCCGACTTTGTTATTAATTTTGATGACTACTCCGTTAACTGGCGCCTTGATAATCGCGTCTGATAATTTTGATTGCGCCAAAACAAGGTTGGCTTCGGTTTTTGCTATTTTCGCATTATACGCGTCTATCTCATAGTCTTCAGGCTCGGCCGTTTTGAATTCTAATTGCGCTTTCGCCAAATCAAACGCATCCCCGGCAGCGTCGACAGCATCTCTAGCTTTCAGAATTTGTTCATTATAATAGACCTGTTTATTCGTCCAGTTTGATTGGCTGGCATAAATATTATTCCTAGCCGTGGAAATCTTCACTTGCTCGCTTTGTATGCCGGTTATCAAAGCGTCAAGTTCAGTTTGTGTTAGATTATTGGAAATGATCGTATTTTCCAAAACAAAAAAAACTGAAGAAAGGCACTCTCTTGTCTTTTCAAGCGCGTTCTTTACCACTTCAATGGCATTTAACGTTTGTTCATCGCTTGAGCCTTCATCAACCGCTTTGATTAATATTTTTGCCTCATTGATAATATCACCGGCTTCGCTCTGGCTTTCTTGCGCTAGCGGAACTGACATACTGTCAAGCACGCCAAGAGTATATCCAGCGTCTTCGTTATTTAAAGTATTGTCAACAACTTCCATGGCAGTCTCGGCGACTATCAATTCATTATTGAGATCAACAATCGCAGTGTTTTTTAAATTTTTGAGTTCCACAAGAGATTTTGATATAAGACTTTCAAGATCATTTCTTTTAGCGCCAAAATCCCCGCCTTTTTGTTCCACTGTTATCTCTGAAATGCGAATATCTCCCTCTGTTGCACCTGCTAATAATTTTTTGAGGTTAGCTTGTGCCTCTATTAAAACGCTTTCAGCGTCTTTAACTTGGCTGTGCAACGCGCCAGCTTCAAGTACGGCGAGAACTTGCCCGGCCTTGACTTGCTCGCCTTCACTTACATTAATTGATTCTATCCTGCCGGTTGTTCTGAAATTCAATTCAATATCTTCGGCAGCTACAACAGAGCCGGTCGCATCTACATTCTTGGCTACTGCGCCGATATCAACGAAAGCCGTCACAAATTCAGACTGGTCTTTATTTCTGTCAGCAAAAACTAAAATAATGCCTCCTAAAATAACCACTGCAATAATTACATAAACAATTTTCTTCATACAAATAAATTGTTAAATTAAACCGTTAAATTGTTAAAAAATTACAATTTGATATTTTGAACTATCTTCATAAAACTGTCGACTTTAAGACTGTTATTTCCGACTATGACTCCGGTTAAAATATTGCCAATAATAAAATCGTTAATATTTTTCTCATCAACGCTCCCGCCATAAATCACCTGAAATTTATCCGCAAAACTCTGGTCAAGATCAATTGTCGTATGAATAATAATTTGTATTATGTATTCAACTATATTATGCCTGATTGCCTGTCCGGAGCCAATCACCCATACTGGTTCGTAGGCGATCACAATCCGCTGATTTTCTTTAAGTTTGATGTCTTCAAGCGCCTTCGTTACTTGGTCAATAATTATTACCTCTGTTTTTTTATCATGATATTCGTCAAACGTCTCTCCAACGCACACAATTGGAACAAGTTCATTATCCAGCGCGGCTTTGATTTTTTGGTGAACATCCTCATTTGTATCTTTGCCGTACTTTCGAAATTCAGAATGTCCAATAATAGCATACTCTGCACCGAGCTCATGAGCCACTGCCGGCGAAATCTGTCCCGTGTATGAACCAGTATTATGATAAAAAATATTTTGCACTCCGAGTTTTATGGGGCTTCTATCAACGATTTTGCCGACCTCGGCCAAAGAAATATGTGAAGGGCAAATAATCATCTCAATATTTCTCTCATTTAAATACATCCCCGCGAATCTGTCAACTATTTCTTCAGCCAGATTTATACTCTCTCTGTTGGAAAGTTTCATCTTCCAGTTCGCTACTATAAGTCTTTTTTTATGATTCATATTTTTAAATAAACAAATGAATAAAAAAATAAATTTATATAAAATAATTTAATGGCAATACGCCGTAAAAGATTAAAACGCTAATATATAAATTCCTAAACTGGTAAAACTGACTATTGCCGCCGCTATTATAGCTCCAATGCTTACCAATATAAAAGATTTTTTTTTCTCTATGCCAAAAAGCCACGCAGCGATTGATCCTGTCCATATGCCAGTTGTCGGCAATGGTATGGCGATAAACAGCACCAAGGCTAAATCTCCAAAACGTTGATATTTGTCATAAAATTTATTTCTTGTTCTTAAAAATATCCAATTGAAAAATTTCCTAAAAAATTCTGATTTTGAAAATAAATAAGATGCCAAAGGATTTATCAAAACTATAATCAAAAAGCCAATGCTCAAATTACCCAAAAGCGACCAGAACAACGCAGACGATATCGGCAAGCCATAGACAAATAAACCCATTGGAATTGAAACCCTCACTTCGGCGATCGGCAGCATTGCCATAATGAACGTTGCCAATTCGCCCGGCAAATTATTTAAAAAAGAAAAATTCATAAATTCATAAAAAATTTACAAAAAACTAACTAATTATTCCCACTGCCAATTGTCCAAAATCCACTGTCCAAGAAACTTGTTGTCCTGGAATCTCTCGTCATTTGATTTAGCTCCAAGAATCACAATAATAATTCCATCTGTAACTTGATCGTTTTTTATCAAATTAACAAGACAGTATCCAGCCTCTTCAATATATCCTGTCTTGCCTCCAATGGGTTTCAAATAGCTTCCCAAGAGCTCATTTGTATTTTTAATATAATGTTTATTTCCGCCAACAGCTTGAAATGCATAGCTTGCGGATGATA
The DNA here is from genome assembly GCA_002778965.1 of Candidatus Kuenenbacteria bacterium CG08_land_8_20_14_0_20_37_23. Lineage (GTDB taxonomy): Bacteria > Patescibacteriota > Patescibacteriia > UBA2196 > GWA2-42-15. Next base: position 31,380 of record PEXX01000036.1, read on the forward strand.
AAGCATCCACTATTTCTTTTATTCCCATGGCATAATTGAGCATCATCGCCACATCTTTCGCGGTTGACATGTTGCCCGGGTCAATGCCTGTTGGTTCAACAAATATACTATTCTTCATGCCTATTTCTCGCGCTCGGCTGTTCATTCTTGCTATAAATTCTTGATACCCAAGCCGCGTAGCATGAGCCAACTCATAAGCGGCATTATTGGCAGAACCAATCAGCGCTGTATTTAAAATATCTTTGAGTTTAACAATCTCGCCCGACAAAAGCTGGATCTTACCGCCATTTGCCTTGTCGTCTTGCGTTATTTGTACTGATTTATCTAAATCAGGATTTTGTTCAAAAAAAACAATGGCTGTCATTAGCTTTGTCAGACTCGCAATTGATCTAGCTTTGTATGCTTCTTTTTCGTACAATATTTTTTTAGAAGCCACATCAAAAACAATGGCGCTTTCAGCTCCAATCACAGGCCTAAAGCTGTTTGTTAATCTTCTTTTGGGAAATCCAAAATCTGAATTCTGGCTTACGCTCAAAATAATCCCACTAATGGGTCCTATCAATTGCGACGCAATTATCAAGCTTACAAAAAAATTAAACATAAAAAGTATCTAACACCTAAAAACATCTGCTCTTTTGTTTCCACGCGGTTCAAGATTATTGTTGAAATTTATGATTTTAGACCACCATCAGTTTTAAGTTCATCTAATACTTCAGATATTTCTTCTCTTCTTGACAACTCTTCATACGTTGGCAACTCTTTAACTGATTTTATCCCAAGATGCTTAATAAATTCCATGCTAAGAGCATATATATTGTTGTCAATTATTTTATCTTCTTTAACATCAATTAAGCCTTTTATCAAAAGATTTCTGATAATCAAACTACAGTTTACTCCGCGGATAGTCTCCAAATCAAGCTTGCTTATAGGCCCGCGATAAGCGATCACGGCCAAAGCCTCTAACTGCGGACGAGTGAGTTCGCAACTGATTTCTTCTTTTAAAAATTCCGCAAGCAAATCTGAATTGGCTTCGCTTGAAACCATTTGCACTTCGTCGTTATTAATTAAAATATTAATCCCGTTTTCGGCGTTATTATATTTATTTTTCAGACTTTCAAACACAATCTCTATTTCGTCTTTTGAGCGTCCGCAAAGCTTGGCAATCTGTTTTAATTTTATGGGTTTGTCTGCAGCGAACAGGATTGATTCTATTTGTGATGATAGCATAATATTGAATTCATTATTCTTCTTTTTGCGCCAATATGTTTTCTTGACTTAAAAATATCCGCATCTCTCCAAAATTTTGTAATTGTTCAATATAGATATACCTCTGTTTGGCCAGCTCCAGCACGCTTAAAAAAGCAACTATGATCTCGGGCTTGCTTTGAAATTCTTTTATTACATCGCTAAAATTCAAAATTTTTTTTGCAAAAAGCATATCTTTAATCTGTTTAATTTTTTGTTTGATTGATATTATATTATTGAGAATGTGCGTTTCTATTTTCTTTCTTGGTTGTATAGAATTCAATATTTCAATAAAAATTTTTTTGAGATTTTGCGAATTCAACCGCAAAAATAACTCAAATTGGATATTCTTGGGCCGCTTTATTACTGGTCTTCCGTATAAATATTTTTTTTTATCTAAAATTTCGGCAATTACAAAGCTGGCGTCATAATATTTTTTATACAGCTTGAGTTGTTCGGCTAAATTGCCCCCTTCCTCGCGTTCCATGCCCAAACCAGGCAATAAAACACGTGATTTAATATATAAAAGCCGCGAAGCAATTACCAAAAAATCAGCTATAAATTCAGGATTTCTTACTTCAATCGCGTCTAAATAACCAATATATTGTTCGGCAACCTCAGCTAAAGCAATTTCAGTAATATCAAGTTTGTCTGTTTCAATTAATTGTAACAGTAAATCCAATGGCCCTTCAAATTTTTCAAGTTTTAGCTTCATGCCCTGTCTGTTACATTTTGATTATAATCAATTTCCAGTTTAATTCCGCCAAATTCTTTGGCAACTGAATTATAAACGAATCCGAAAACCAACCCGACGATAAACCCTAAAACAGACGCGCCTAATGGAAAAAACAAAACCGCTAAAAATTGCGGGCTGAGATTTTCTCGGTTGCCAATAAAAGCCGCCGTAGCAAAAATCATTGGTATAATGCCAATCAATCCATAAAAAATTCCAGCAAATTTAGCCATACCCCAAATATCTATTTTTTTTATTTCATATTTCATAGTTTGAGCGTTAAATAATTGAAGTGAAACTGTCTGCCTATCAACTAGATTAAGTAGCACTTACTTTAATTTTCAACTTTCTTCTTCTGGATAAAAACGGCCAGAGTTGTCAATATTAATGCTAAAAAAACAAGAATGATATATATTGCCGCGTTTTTATACTGATTAACGACATATTTACCGACCTCGCCAATAAGATGCAGTAAAAACCAAATTGAAGCTGCCATATAGCCCCAAACAACAACAAACCAATTCTCATTGCGTTTTTTTAGATTTAGCCAATAATAGAGCAAAAACATAAGAAGAAATATTGGCAAAACAAAAGCACTGTGAATCAATAGCTTATACATCTTATATTCTGAAGATTGCTTGCGCGGATAGTAAATGTTCGTTCCTGATAAGTTTGACTTCTCAATAATGAGATCATCTGTAGACCGCATATAGTAATCAGCGCTCATGCCGCGTGAAATGGTTGATTCAATCATCGGGTTAGCGGCTCTGTTTAAATCAAACATTATTCTTTCTCCGAGAATAATTATTACCACAGCGAGAATGACGGTCAGCAGCACGCCAAGAAAAGAAACCCTGCGCTTTGTTTTAAATTCCAGTTTAGAAACACTTGTTTCTGTTGGCAAAATGTTTGGCATATGTTTACAAATTAATTTTTAAATTTTAATAATATTATTCTTTTCTAATTCCATTAACAATAACGAGTATTAATAAAATAAAAAATATCACTCCGCCAATCACTATTACCCAAATAAATCCGACAAAACTATTATCTCTGCTTCCGGGAGCATTCACTGTTTCATTATCGTCAGCGACTCTTAAATATAAATCACTGGTCATTTCTGCTCTCGTCATGCGCCGATAAAGTTTGGTCAAAAAATATTGATTCTTTTTCGGCGTGAACCACGCATCTCCATTATCATTGTAAGCTAAATTTTCTATGGTATCTTTATTGATCCAGCCGGCGAATAATGTATCAAATTTAGGCAAGCTCTGTTTATTGTCTGTAATCACATAAAGCAATATTCCTATATTCTCATCTAGATAATAAGGCCTAGATGACCTGCCCTGTTCAGGCACTGGCAGAGGCATTGCGATTTCATTTATATCTTCAACAATCAAATCGTTGTCATTGTTGCCAACTGGTATTTCATGCGTTAACGCATTGTCAGTAATTGAAGAAATTCTCAAAGGATAAACGATCTTATCGGTTTGGAAATCAAGCCGCAAAGGTATGGCATGCCCATAGCGCAATTGCCTCTTAATGTTGTCCGCTAAATAGCCATCATCTATTTTTACCGCAGTAAAATACCACGAATTTTGAATGTAACTTTCAAGAATGTATCTACCAAATTCAGGATAATTGTAGCCGTTTTTATTAAGCCATTTAATCAGAGCCTTTGAATCATCGGCAGTCAAAACAGTAACATCATAATATTCCACCTGTTTTGATTCAATTACTTCCACTCCATCATCCATTATATTCTGCGCATAGTCGAAATCTATGCCTAGCGCTCTCTTGTCGTTTGGCACAATGCGTGTCAATTCATCAAGCGCGGTAAAAAGTTCATCTGACGATTTCGTCACTCCTGGCCGCGCCGGCGTTGGAATAATCCAAGCAAAATTTTCCGCATCGGCTTGAAACATTACTGATAATACCAATGTTTCATTGCCACCATCATGAAAAATAACTGCTTTTTGGTCTGTCTCCAATACATATCTGTCAGGCGGAGCGATCATCATTCCATCAGCCAAAACAAAAGTCGGCAGAAGCAACATAACAAGCGAGAGGATGAAAATATTTTTTTTTAGCATATGATCGATTGATAAATTATTAAAATAAAAATTATTTTTTCTTTATCTTTATTTTTTTTAATTTTTTAGATACTGAAAAATTTCCGCTCATTGATTTTTCAAGTTGAACAAAGTTTTTTGCTTCCATTTTGATGCTTTCTGTAAATGAACCGCCAGAAAACACATTTTCACCCTTTACTGCTTTGTCAATAAAAGTCGGTAATTTGTAAACCGAACCAAAGGCTGTCATTGCGCCAGGTCTAATTTTTAATTTTTCCTTCATTGCTTTTTCTTTCGGAATAGTCGCTTTTGTAACTTTATTATAAATATCCAAAATTGGTTTCTTTTTATTTTCTGGTTTTCGCAATCTCAATTTTTTATTCAACTCAACCGCATGCATGCTGACTGTTTTAGTTAATTTTTTTAAATCAATATTTTTATCAGCCGGCACTATTGCAATGGCATATGGCTTTTCACCGGTAATAAAGGGTTTATTGAATTTCACAAGCAAATTTTTGGCGATTTGTCTAAGTTTGATGTGCATTGTTTGAGCAGCATCATATGCGGTGTAAACTGTTTTGTGTTTAATAACTTCATATTTCATCTGACTTTGGTCAAGATATTTTTGTAATTTTTTTGGAAGCATATGAGTATTTTTTAACTTTTAATTTATCTATATAAAAATATATTACTTTAACAAAAAAAGTAATTCCAACTATTTCGCGTGAATTTATTAAAAACAATCTAGAGAGCTAGGAGCACTATAATCACTGCAACTGCTATAACAGCAATAACCCAGCACCATTTTTTATCACGCCCGCATACGCGCTTTTTTTCATCCGCCTGCGGAGCCTGCGGTGTTTGCGGCTCAACCGTTGTTTCTTGTTTTTGTTCTTCCATTGTATATTCCTTAATTAGTAAATTTTTATTTCCAACTGTTTTATAACCAGTTTATTTTTTTATCTTTTTCAACGGCAATCTCATCTGCTCGCCCTGAAGTTTAAAAGCTAATTTCTTGCCCTTGATGGTCAATCGTATTTCACGAATAAACCACTTGTGCGGCGTGCGCACGCCATAGCCAATCAAAAACTCTCTGTTAATAAGTCGCTCTATGCTCTGCGTAATAATTTTAGTAATTTGCCTTAAAGTTGGTCTTATGTTTCTTTTATGATAAAAATTAGCCAAAATATGGCGATTTATACGATTGCCTTTGATATATAAACATTCAAGTAATATATACTTTTGTAGCGCCGATAGCTTCATATTTTCTAACCTTCATCCCGCCAGTAAACCACCAGCCCGTCTCTGCCATTCTATTATATCAAGAAAACAAAAAAATACAAAAAATTAGCATTAAATAATTGAATGGAAAATAAGCATTAACAAAATCAAACAAAAAATAATAAATTCTATAAACCAATCATCTCTAGAAACTAATCATTTCTTCACAATTCTTCTTTTATTTCTTTGATAGCTTTTTTTACATTTAAGAAAAAACGGTGCTCATCTAATCTTGGATATATTGAATTCCCTGGTCCATTATGAGGCTTAAAATCCCGTGCAGATTGATTTTCAAATTTATTATGAAGTTCAGAATCATCTACACTTTTTGTTAATTCATTTTCTAATGTGGTGAGAAAAGATATTTTAACTTTTGAATCTAAAACTGAATCTAAAATTGGTAAATGCTTACAAATTATTTCTTTTATTTTTTCTATAACTTCAGTTTCTTTTTTTTTTATCTTTTTCACCTCTTGTTATTATTTTTGTTTGACCAGCAATAAATAAATCATAAATATCATCAATTATTTTTTATAACTATCGGGACCAATATATTCTATTGAAAGTCCATTTTTTGTTTCTTTCATATGTTTTTATATAAATTAATATTTTCAAAACACTTTATTAGCGCGCAATCGCGGTTGTCGACCTTTTGGCCTTGGGTATTATAAAAATTTATTTTAGAGATTATTGCTTTGCTCGCCGATTTCATTCATTATTTTTTCAATTACAGATTCAATACTTTCCTGCATATATATATCTCCGCTCAACAAAGCTTTTTCAAATTCTTCTTCTAAAACTTTCTTTTTTCCAATCTGAATTCTATTTCTTTTTCCATGTGTTTGATAATTCAATGATATTATTTTAAACAAATTATTTAATAAGCTGAATCTTCAATTCGTCTAACTGTTCTTGAGAGACTTCAGACGGAGAATCCATCAACGGATCGCGATTGTCAGAGGTTTTAGGAAACGCAATTACCTCCCGAATAGATTGTTCGCCAGCCAAAATCATTACCAATCGGTCAAGCCCAAAAGCAATGCCTCCATGCGGCGGCACCCCATATTTAAAAGCTTCCAGCAAATGCCCAAACTGATTTTGAATTTCTTTGTCAGAATGTCCCAATAATTCAAAAACTTTGTGTAAAATTTCTGGATCATAGGTACGAATTGAACCTCCAGCTAC
>PEXX01000035.1 GCA_002778965.1 Candidatus Kuenenbacteria bacterium CG08_land_8_20_14_0_20_37_23
CTTCCAATTTCCCGCTTAAATTAATATTCGCTTCTTCCAATTCAAGCAGGGAAAAGGGCAGCAAATTTAAAATAGCCGCCCTGCCAGCTAAAGATTGGCTGATTTTTTCCATTAAAAGAAAATTTTGTGATCCCGTTAGAATAAACTGACCTGGTACTTTCTTTTCGTCCACTATTACCTGTATCTGCGACATTAATTCAGGTACTCGCTGTGCTTCATCAATAATAAGGCCGTTTGGGTGATTACCCAAAAAACTCTTCGGGTCGCGCATAGCAAAATCTCTGGTCTCAATATCTTCAAGATTAAAATAATCCATTTTAGGAAAAATATTTTTAACCAAGGTTGTTTTTCCTGATTGTCTTGGGCCAGTCAGCGATATTACAGGATATTGTTTAAAATATTTAAGAATTTGTTTGGAAATCTGTCGTTTTATCATATATTATCAGTATAGCATTAATGGACAAGTATGTCAATGCGCTACCATATTTGTCCATTAAATATCTATAAGAAAGGCAAATCATCTCTCCGGCGATTAAAAAGAGTTTGGGGCTGTAATTATACACTTTGCGCGAACCTTTCTCCAATCAAAAATTTTGTATTAGCCCTAGTGTCAATTAATTATTTCATGGGTGGGGTTTACTAAATGTGTATTTTCTGATATTCTATGTATTATAGCTGATAAAATGTGATTAACGAGGTATATTAGCTGATATTAGCCAAACACATATGGCTGAAATGATTATTAATATCATAATCGCCAAATCTTCAAGACTTGCCAGAAATATAGGCAAGTCTTTGTGGTCTTTTATCTTTCAGCTCTTTATGGTGCCTGTTTACAGGTTTTTTTTGTTTTTGAAAAAATATTTAGACAGGTTGGTCTTACGAAATCCATTATTGTCGCTTGAACAGAATAGAAAAAACATGAAAAGCAGCTTTTTGCTCCATATAGTTATGCTTGTCTTAGTTGTGATTGTCTTGATTGGCAATATCAAAACCAGAGAAACATATGCCGAGGAATTTGGCAAAAATAGTATTATGGCGCAACTAATGAGCGCGTCCTCCGAAGAAGAAATAGTGGAAAAATCAAAACCAATACAAGAATGGTCAGATCAGCCGAAAACAGAGAACATTCTAGAACAGATGTCAGCAATTGGAGCAAAGATAATCACTGATGATAATCAGCAAAAAGATGGTGAAATAAATGGCAAGGTAGTATTGGCGCAAGGAGGAGAGGCTCTGATCAAACCTACAATAACACCATTTGAAAAAGAAGCAACTGGAGAATCAAACTTTTCTTTCGCGGCAAGAAACGAGATACGATATTATTACGTCAAAGAAGGCGATACGCTGTCAGCGATAGCCGAAAAGTTTGGAATATCAATTAATACAATTCTGTGGGAAAATAATTTATCCCTGTCAAGCTATATCAGGCCTGGTGACAAACTGACGATCCTGCCGACGACGGGAATTTCTTACGCTGTGAAAGCTGGCGATACGCTTAGCGCGATTGCTAAAGAATTCGGGACTGATATAGAAAAAGTTGTAGCTTTTAATAATCTTGACCCAGTAGGATTGCTCAGAGTGAGACAAAAAATAATCATTCCGGATGGAAAACTTGGATATATAAACCCTGCGCCGAGCAAATTACTCGGATCAATGAAAAATATTTTCTCCGAGAATCCTGAAACGCCATCGGCCAAAAATTTTTTGTGGCCAAGCGTGTCAAAAAAGATTACCCAGTACTATCATTGGCGCCATCTCGCGATTGATATTGGCGCCAATGCCGGTTCACCAATATACTCCGCCAGATCAGGACGAATTGAAAAAGCCGGCTGGTCAACCGGATATGGATATAATATTGTTATTGATCATGGCGGAGGAATAAAAACTTTGTACGCCCACGCGCGAGCGCTCTATGTCAAAAGAGGCGATCAAGTTGAGCAAGGTGAAATACTCGGCGAGGTCGGCTCTACCGGCTGGTCAACTGGCCCGCATATTCATTTTGAGCTAACAATCGGCGGCACCAAGGTCAATCCGTTAAGTTATTTATAATATTGGTCTGCCGCGATAGCAGACATCATATTATTAAATTTAAAATTTGAATTTAGACGACTCTGAACACCTCATCTAAACTGGTAATACCCTTAAGCGCTTTTAAGATGCCATCTTGAATCATGGTAACCATTCCATTTTGGACAGCTATAGCCATGAGTTTGCTTTCTGAAATATTGCTGGATAAGATAATTTCCCTTATTTCATCGGTGATTTGAAAAATTTCGAAAACGCCAAGTTGTCCTTTGTAGCCAAAGCCGCTGCATTTTTTACAACCGACCCCTTTATAAAGTTCTGCAGTCTTTAAATCTATGTTGAATTTATGTTTCAGATTATCAGGGATCATTCCGATTTCCCGCACCATTCTTTCTCTGTCGTCAATGGTTATTTCTATTTTTTGCTTGCAGTCAGGGCAAATACGGCGAACCAGTCTTTGGGCAATTGAGATGTTTATGGCCGGAGCGAGCAAATATGGCTTGGCCGCCAGAGCTAAAAATCTCGGGATAACCCCGACTGCGTTATTGGTGTGGATTGTACTAAAAACAAGGTGTCCGGTAAGGGCGGCATTCAAGGCAATATCAGTTGTTTCCTTGTCGCGGATTTCACCGACCAGAATAATATCAGGATCCTGGCGAACGATGGAGCGCAGACCCTTGGCAAAAGTATAACCCCTTTCTTTGGAAACTTCCGATTGATTGATGCCTTGTATTTTATATTCAATCGGATCTTCAATCGTAATAATTTTATTGCTCTCGGTGTTGAGTTTATTCAAAATTGCATAAAGCGTGGTGGTCTTGCCGGAGCCGGTCGGACCGGTGATGATTATCATGCCATTTGGTTTTTTGAGCTCCGCTAGTAATATTTTTTCCGCGTAATCCTCAATGCCAAGTTTTTCCAAAGTAAAATTTTTGACTTTTTCATGATACAGAATGCGGATGACAACACTCTCTCCGTATGTTGTCGGCAGAGTAGAAACACGAAAATCAAATTCTTTGCCGCCAATACGCACCGAAAAATTACCGTCTTGAGGTTTGTCTTTAATATTTATTTTTAACTTTGAGTCAAGTTTTATTCTGGAGATTAATTTGTCCCAGACATTTTTTTCTAATTTTGCGATATTGTGCAAAATTCCGTCTATTCTAAAACGAAGCTGAATGCCGCTGTTTTCAGATTCAATATGGACATCACTACTCTCGGTTTTAATGGCAGTGGAAACAATCAGACTCAAAATTTCCGTGGCATTAGCTTTTTTGCATTTTTCTCCAAATTCATCTAAACTGGCAAGCTCATCGATTCCGCTCTCAATGTCTTTCTCAAGTATTTTTACGTCATCAGCCTGCTTGGCGATTTTTGGCAAAGCTTTATACATCCGCATAGCGTGCGCCATGCTGGCCTCACTGACGAGATACAGCTTGAGCTCTATATTATCATAATCAGCGGATAATATTTTAAGAAATTGATTGATACGCGGATTGCTTATTTTATTAGAAAGAATCGCAACGCGGATTTCTTTTCTCTCAACATAATAAAAGCAAATTAATCCAAGCTCTTGCGCTTTTTCTTCAGTAATTAGGCGCAAAGCCTCGGGCATAATTGGCAGGCCTTTAAGATTGATATATCCGATGCTAATGCTAAGGGCCTTTTCTTTTATTTCCTCCTCTTTTCTGCCAAGCTCCATAACATGCATTTTTTCCTTCAACTCATCCTCTTTTCCAGCAGGAAAAATATTCAATGAAGAGTTAGTGGGTCTGCTATTATCTATATTTTGCGCTGACAGGCCGGCATAAAGAATATTTTTCTGCTCATTATACTTCTTCAAAATCGCTTCTTTTTTCGTTTCAAGTTGATTGTTGTCGTTTAAAAAACGCTCATAAAGCGGCCGCGCATCTTCTTTGGGGTCTTGTTTTTTTTCGTCAGTTTTGCTAGAAGATATATTTTCTTCGTTCTTGGTAGCAGGCGTAATACTTGCCGCAGACGATGAATTAGAGGAATCGTCTTCATCCAAGAAAACTTCTGTTTCATCTTTGTTTTCCTTTTCTTCGTCAAAAAGGCCATTGATTTGTTGTTGTATATTTTGATCCATAATCATTTCAACGTTTTAACGAATAATTTAAAAAAGAATTTTCAATATAATTATACCTCGTTTTTGTTTTCGTGGCCATTTTTTTGTTTAAAATAATTATACTGCCTATTAATAGCCAGAACAAAACCGACAGATCATTTTTAAAATAGGGCGTGTCAACTAAACCATGAATGAGCAGGGTAGTCATAGAGGCCATAAGAACAATTGGTAATGGGTAATGGGCAACGAGTAAATTTTTATTAAAGCCTATTTTATAAAACCACGCGATTATTAATAAAAAGACGACAAGCCCCAATAGGCCGATTTCAGACCAGAAGGTTAAAAAAATATTATGCGGATAGAGAAAAATTTCAATATAATTTTTTTGGTGGTATGGAGCAATGATTGTTTGGTAGCCAGCAAGGCCAGCGCCAAAGATTGGTCTATCTTTGAGCATGGCCCAAGTTTCTTGCCACATGTTGATACGGGTAGTGATTGAGTCGCCGCCGTCAACAGTGGCCACACCACGCAAATCGGGCAAGCCAAATATAAAGATATAAAGATATAAAGATATAAAAATAATAGTTAATAAGCTGATAAAATATTTGCGGTAGTTTTTATAGAAAATAGCATAAAAAATAAGGCCGGCAAGAATAGCGATAATGGCTCCTTTGGACTTGGTAAAAATAGTCGATGCCACGACTATTCCAACAAACAATAAATGATAAATAATAAACAAGTAATTATTAAAATTCCAGTTTTTGACCTTCTTAATTTGTGCTATCCCAAAACCGATAATTAAAATTATTATTGGCGGCAGGTAGAGCGCTAAGGCATTTGGGTATTCAAATACGCTAGTAACTCTTCTTGTGGCTTCCGCAGCCCAAAAAGAATTAGAAATCAAATTGCCTGTAATTTTTTGATAAATGGCAATAAGTGACAAGAGAAAAGCCGAGGATGAAAAAGCGAGAAAAATATTTTTTAATTTATATTTATCAATCACACTAACAAAAACCAGAAGGAATAAAATTGGTTCAATAAAATATGCTTTCCATATGCCGAGAGCGGCACGCGGATCAGGCGAAACAAAAACAGAGACAGTGGCGGCTGATAAAAATAAAATAATAAAATAATACAACTTGTGATTTATGATTATTTGTTTTAATTTTCTGATTTCCAAATTTCCAGATTTCTTAATTGCTAAAGCCAGAAATAAAATTAAAATCATACTTTCCAGCAATGTCATGGGGATACCAAAAATTTGGAAGCGGATTAAATATCCGGGTAAAGCAAAAATTATTAAATAAACCGCCCAATTCAGACGGAGGCAAGAGAGGGCGGCAAACAATATAAAATATGTGGATAATAAGACATTATAAAACATAAAATTATCAATTAATATTTTTGAAAGTATCTAATATATTTTTTGTAACACCATTTAACAAAAATAAAACGCCAAAATATATGGCTCCACCCAATATAATTAACAAAATAATATTCCATCCATAAATCAGATTCAGGACAAAACCCATAATAACACTGGCCAGCATAGCTTTGCCGAAAACCGACAAATTTATTTTAATGCCCGAATATTTTTTAAGAATAAAAATTGTAGAGATAAGCATAAAGAATTCTACTGCGGTCGTCACCCAAGCAGCGGCAAAATATGAATATTTTGGGATAAGAACAATATATAAAATAACGGCGAGAATCGCCGCTAGTAAATAATATTTGATCATGTTCTTTTGTTTATTGATGGCGATAATAGAATATGTAGTCAGATGAGTAACAAATATTATGGCGGTCGCAAAAATAAGTATTCTGAACACGGGCGCTGACACTGCAAAATCAACGCCGGCAATCAAAACAATCAATGGTCTGGCTAAAACCAAAACTCCGATGATCAGTGGCCAGATAATAATTGCAAGGCTGTCAAATGCTTTTTGCCAGCTTGCCCGGAAGCTTTGCCTGTCATTATTCTGCCAAGCCTTTGAAAGTAACGGAGAAACAAGCCCCATGAAGATCGCAGGGAAAGTTATCAAGACTTCTAAAATTTTGTATGGCGCGCCATAAATTCCAACAGCCGCTTCGTTTGATACGGTATAAGCCGGGTTGGCCGGCAAAATTGAAAGAAAAAGAGTATCAGCCTTGAAATATATCAGTGAGAAAATAGAGGTAATGGCGACTGGCCAGGAAATTTTTAGTATATCCCTCCAAATTTTTTTATCAAATTCAAATTTCAGTTTGATAAATTTATTCAAATAACACAGATTGATGAAAAAATTTACCATAAAACCTAAAATAATTGCGACGATGAGCCCCAGAATGTTGCCATTTAAATATACCACAAATATTGTGGCGACAAGTAGCGCTAGTTTGCCAATGAACTCCGCGACAGCCACTCTTTTCATATTGATTTTGTTCTGGAAAAAAGCAACCAGTAACTGGTCCAGGAGATTCAGGAAAATTGAGAATGAAGCGACAATTACGCCCAGTTTAATAATTAAAGAATATGGGAAAAGCCAGATTATGGCGCTCGCCGCGATCATTAATACGAGAGCGGAAAAAAATCGCAAAGTAAAAATATTGTTGAAAAATTTTTCTTCACCATATTCGCTTTTATTGAGCTCGTTAACGGTGACGACGTAAAGGCCGAGATCTGATAAGATAGCAAAGAAAAATAAATAAGCGAAAATAGTGGTATAATTGCCATAGCCGTCGATACCCAAATAACGGGTTAAAATGGCCACCACAAAAATACCAATGAATGAAGCGCCGAATTTACCAAGGGCGTGCAGGCCGGTATTTAAAGCTATTTTTCTTGATAATGACATAGGATAATCAATAACCGCTGCAGATTGAATCCGCAACTAAAAACCAACAGAAAGATGGTGCAGGCTACTTGTCGTTTTCCATCTTCACGCCGTAAGTTTACCATTTTGAAGCAAATTGACAAACATGACTCATTGTCTTTTTCCGTGGTATAATAAAAACGCGTAAACAATATGGATGTTGATAACAATTAATATTTAACGCGGAAAAAATAAAAGCCGGCGCAATGTAAAAAATTTAGGACTGGAAAACCATTGGCCGGCCGATTACAAAAGGTCGAGAACAACAGAAATAAAATATTATATGAAAATAATAATTGAATTTCTAATAATTTTAATTTTACTTGTCATTTTTTTGAAAGTCGTTAATGCGCAATTCCCTAAAAAGACAACAAAAAAATGAAGATAAAAAAATATGAGAACCAAACTTATTAAAACCGTAGTTACAGTTTTTGTAATTTTTATTATGTTTCTGATACTTAATCCTTTTGTCAAAATTTCCGCAGGCGAACGAGGAGTGATACTGAACTGGGGAGCCGTTTCCGACTCAATTATGGACGAAGGTCTCCATTTGATAGTGCCAATCATGCAAAAAATCGTCCAGCTGGACGTTAAGACAGAAAAACACGAAGTCCAAGTTTTGACTTATTCTAAAGATATCCAGACTGTTGATGCAACTGTGGCCCTAAATTATCACCTTGATCCGAACACAGTCAACAAGCTTTGGCAGGAAATCGGTAAAGATTATGAATCCAGGATAATTGATCCATCCATACAAGAGAGTGTCAAGGCGGCCACGGCCATGTTCACAGCGCAGGAGTTAGTAGAACAACGGCCCAAAGTGAAAGAAGAGATTAAAAAACAACTTTTTGAAAGATTAAACGGACGTCATATCATTGTTGATGATTTTTCAATTGTTAATTTTGATTTCTCGGAAGAATACGAAAGGGCTGTGGAAAGGAAACAAGTTGCGCAACAAGAAGCCCTGACTGCAAAAAACAAGCTTGAGCAGGTTAAAATGGAAGCGGAACAGAGAGTAACTCAAGCCACGGCGGAGGCGGAAGCAATAAAAATCCAGGCGGAAGCCATTACCCAGCAGGGCGGAAGAGATTATGTCAATTTAAAATGGATTGAGGCTTGGAGCAAAGGTGGATCGCATGTTCCGCAATTCATAACCGGAGAAGGCGGTGCTAATTTTCTTTATAATTTAAATAGTAAATAGCGGAAAGCCCATGGCAGGAGGAGTGTCCGCAATTTAGTGTTATTATAGTGGACTTTTAATATTTTTTAAACTAGGGTTAGTGACTTTGGTATAAATCTGCGTTGTTCTAATATTAGCGTGGCCGAGTAGTTCTTGCACATATCTAACATCTACGCCGTTTTCCAAGAGGTGAGTGGCAAAGCTGTGACGCAAACTGTGAAAACTGGCTGGCTTTTTTATACCGGCTTTTTTAAGAGCGTTATGGAAAACTTTTTGTATGCTCATTTCTGTTAATTTTCCACCCCGATTACTTTCAAAAAGATAATCATTATTATTCCTGTTTATGATTAGGTTTTTTAAATCATTAATTATATTTTTTGATAAAATAGTTAGACGATCTTTTTTACCTTTTCCTTGCCTAACCACTAATGTTAATTCCTCTAAATCAATATCAACTATTTTAAGTCTAACAACCTCGCTAACTCTAAGTCCAGCGCAATAAGCCACCTGAATCATTAATTTATGTTTTAAATTACTAACACAATTAATCATCTCTTTTATTTCTCCTCGCAATAAGACCACTGGTAATTTATGACTTTTTTTAGGATGGCGGATTTTAACAAAATCTTCTTTTTTATATATCTCACGAAAAATAAAATTAATTGCGTTTGCGTATAAAGAGATTGTTTGACTGGATAATTTTTTATCTTGTTTGTTTATCAAATATTTTTTAATATTTTGCTCGGATAAAGTTCCTAATGGTTTCTTGAAATATTCATATAAATCACGCGCTACAAAAGTATAGGCCTTAATGGTTTTGGGGCTATAATTGCGTAATTTTAATTCTTGTTCTATAATATTAATAAGGTCAGCCATATTAAAATTATATCATAAAGTTTAGATAACATACAACTTACAAACATTATTAATCAAAAAGTTTAGATATAGA
>PEXX01000051.1 GCA_002778965.1 Candidatus Kuenenbacteria bacterium CG08_land_8_20_14_0_20_37_23
ACAATACCAAACGACCGCATTGGTCGCTCCAATTACTCTCACCGGTGGATTATTTACTTAAAAACAACTATTTGTCCAGAATGTGTTGGACTAATACATCTCCTTGTTTTTAAGGGGATTTTTTTGTATAATAAAGATAAGATAATAATATTGCAAAATGGATAAAGAGCAAACAAAAATAAGAATAGCGAAAATAAAAGAGCAAATGCGCGACATAGACCATGCTTATTTTGTACTTGATAAGCCAATTGTTTCAGACGCTGTGCGCGATTCTCTCAAACGGGAATTGATTCAGCTTGAGAAAAATTTTCCAGAATTCATTACCAAAGATTCACCGACACAACGCATTGGTGGCAAGGCGCTTGGCAAATTTAAAAAAGTAATGCATACTTCTCAACGATATTCGTTGGAAGATGTTTTTAGTTTTGAGGAGGTGCTTGATTTTGACTTTCGCGTTAAACGCTTTTTGAGAATACCCCAAGATAGAAAAGTCGCTTATACGTGTGAGTTTAAAATAGATGGAGTAAATATGACATATTTTTACCGGCACGGGTTGTTTGTCCGGGCCATTACCCGCGGAGATGGTGTTGTCGGTGAAGATGTGACCAATACGGTCCGTACTATTTTAAGCGTTCCTTTGCGGCTACAACGCGATATTGATATTGAAGTATCTGGCGAAGTTTTTATGCCGCGTTCAAGTTTTATTAGGTTAAATCAGATAAACTCGCAGAAAAACGGACAGATTTTTGCAAATCCGCGGAACGCTGCGGCGGGTACAGTGCGCCAACTTGATGCTGGCGTTGCTTCCAGCCGCGATCTTCGGGCTTTTTTTTATACAATCAATAGCGGCTACAAAACATTAACACAATTCGCTATGCTTGAAGCATTGCAAAAGCTCGGTTTTTCCGTCGCAAAACAGTACCAACAGATTGATGACATAGAACAAGTAAATCATTTTTTTACCAGGTCGGAAAAATTGAGGGGCCAGTTGGATTATGATATAGACGGCATAGTCATTAAAGTCAATGACATGTCTTTGCAAGAGCGTCTTGGCAGGACGGCTAAAACAGTCCGTTGGGCAGTGGCTTACAAATTTCAAGCCGAAGAAGTTACAACTATCGTTCAAAAGATTGAATTACAGGTTGGCCGAACAGGCGTACTTACTCCAGTCGCTCATTTGCGACCAGTGTGTGTTGCTGGCTCAACAATCTCTCGCGCTACTCTTCACAACGAAGATGAAATAAAACGACTTGATGTAAGAATAGGTGATACAGTAGTTATAAGAAAGGCAGGGGATATTATCCCGGATATTGTTAAGGTCTTGCCTAAATTGCGCATTGGTTGCGAGAAAAAATTCGTTATGCCGGAAGACTGTCCTGTTTGCGGATCGCAGATAAGAAGAAGATCCGGAGAGGCCGCTTATCGTTGTGCCAATAAAAATTGTTTTGCTCAAAATATAGAACGATTTTATCATTTTGTTTCGCGTCATGCTTTTGCTATCGGCGGTTTAGGCAGAAAAAATATTAGCCGATTATTTGATGAAGGCCTTGTTGAAGACGTTGGCGATATTTTTACGCTGACTAAAGACGATCTTCTGCTTGTGGATCATTTTGCTGAAAAATCGGCCGCAAATCTTATCCAAGCGATAGATCGCGCTAAGAAGATAACTCTTGCAAAATTCATTTACGCTCTTGGCATTATGAATGTTGGCGAACAAACAGCCATAGATTTGTCCGAAATATCATATCTAAGGTGTCAAATATCAGATAGAAATTTTATAAAACTATTTCAATCGTTATCGCTCGAGAAGTTAAGTCAGGTTCAAGATATAGGCCATATAGTCGCCAAAAGCATTCATGATTATTTTCATGACGGAAAAAATATTACATTGATCAAAAAATTATTTGCGAACGGTGTTGAAATATCCAATATGCAACATTCAATATCTGGTGAAAAAGTAAACGTGGAAAAAAGTAAATTCAAAGATAAAAAATTTGTGCTCACTGGCGCATTGGACAATTTGACAAGAGACGAAGCAAAAGATAAAATTAAACAAATTGGCGGTGATATTTTATTTTCTATTTCAAAAAACATTGACTATGTGTTAGTCGGTGAAAATCCCGGAGCAAAATATGATAAAGCTCTCAAACTCGGGCTAAAAATCATTAATGAAAAAGAATTTTTAGAAATGGCGCAGTAATTTTATTTTATTGTTAAATTGTTTCGTTGTCTGGAGAATTTTTATGTTATTTGATGTAAAACAAATAGAACATATCGCCGGTTTGGCGCGTCTGGCATTAAGCGCAGAAGAAAAGAAGAAATTTGCCGAACAACTTTCTTCTGTTTTGGATTATTTTGAAAAGTTAAAGGATATTGATACGAAAAACGTTGAAACGGTAAGTCAGAGCATTGAATTAAATAATATTTATAGGCAAGATGAGGTTAAAAATTGCGATGAAAATACGCATAGAAAAATATTAGACAATGCGCCTGAAAAGGACGGTGACTATTTTAAAGTTGATAAGATATTATGAAGCTCAATAAGCTAACCATTGCTCAAGCCAGCCAAGGCCTGAAAAAAAAAGAATTTTCCTGCATTGAACTTACTCAGGCCTGTTTAAGTGAAATAAAAAAAATTGATAAAGACGTTAGAGCTTTTATTACTGTTACGGAAGAAAAAGCCATAAGTCAAGCAAGAAAAGTTGATGACAAAATAGCGAAAGGCGATTCTATTTCCGAACTAGCCGGCATTCCTTATGCTGTCAAAGATTTATTCTGCATCAATGGCGTCAAAACAACGGCTGGTTCAAAAATTCTTGAAAATTTTATTTCTCCTTACGAATCAACCGCGACAGCAAGACTAAATGAACAGGACGCTGTTGTCTTGGGTAAAACAAATTTGGATGAATTTGCCATGGGCGCTTCCACTGAAAATTCCGGATTTTTTTCAACTGCCAATCCTCATGACTTGAGTCGTGTGCCCGGTGGCTCCAGCGGCGGATCATCTGCGTCGGTTTCGTCCAATGAATGTCTTTTCGCGCTTGGCACAGATACAGGCGGATCAATTCGTCAACCTGCCAGTTTTTGCGGGGTAGTCGGATTGAAGCCAACCTATGGGCGCACTTCGCGTTATGGTGTGATAGCTATGGCTTCTTCCCTTGATACAATTGGCCATATTACTAAAAATGTTGAAGATGCGGCGCTTGTTCTTCAGTCAATAGCCGGCAGAGATGATCGCGATTCAACTACGGCAAATGTTCCACTTGATAATTACTTTAAAGATCTAAGAAAAGATATTAGAGGGCTAAGAATAGCTGTACCAAAAAATTATCTATCTATGGACGGAATGGATTTACAAATAAAATCTAAAGTTGAAAAAGCTATTATGGCAATAGAAGAGCTGACTGGAGAAGAGGCAAAGGAGATTGAACTGATGCCGCCCAGTTATGCTTTGGCTTGTTACTATATTATTATGCCGGCAGAAGTTTCATCTAATTTAGCCCGTTATGATGGCATCAAATATGGTATGAGCCAGAAAGAGAATAATTTGATTAAATCATATTTAAGAACGCGCGCCCGTGGTTTTGGCGATGAAGTCAAAAGGAGAATTATTTTAGGCACTTTTACGCTTTCACACGGGTATTATGATGCTTATTATAAAAAAGCCCAAGCAGTGCGTACGCTGATCATTCAAGATTTTAAAAAAGCGTTTGATGACGTTGATGCTATTCTTATGCCGACTACGCCATCCGTCGCTTTTAGAATCGGTGAAAAAATTGATGATCCATTACAGATGTATCTAGAGGATCTTTTTACGGTTCCAGCGAGTCTCGCAGGTGTGCCAGCTTTATCAGTTCCTTGCGGGAAAATAGGCAATCTCCCAATTGGCTTGCAAATTATCGGCAAATGGTTTGACGAGAAGACAGTTCTTAAAATTGGATATAATTTTGAAATCAGTAATGCGTAAGTCTATTATTTATTTTTGGCGTTATGTAATTTTTGTCTAAGAGAATTATTTTTAAGCGAATAGACAAGCTATAAATTTAAAAATTAACAAAGAATTTTCATGAAAATAAAAATATATTCTACGCCGGTCTGTCCTTATTGCGTTATGCTCAAAGATTATTTAAAGAAGCGCAACGTTGAATTTACAGATGTTGACGTGTCAAAAGATGAGCAGGCCGCAGATGAAATGATTAAAAAATCAGGCCAGATGGGAGTGCCTGTTGCGATTTTCATAAGCGGCGACGGCCGGGAGAAGGTTATTATTGGATTTGATAAAGCGAATATTGACGAGTTGTTAAAGACCGATAACTAGTGATCAATATCCAGCAATATTATTAAATCCTAAAACTGCCGGTTGCCAGTAGCTGATTATTTTTTTATGTTGCATACCTATTATCCTTCTTCGGTATTTTTTGATTGCGGACTTATCCAAATTCGTTGGTATGGGCTCCTGATCACACTTTCTGTGCTGATTAGTTTTTTAATTGCAAAGAAATTATTTAAACAATATAAGTTATCGTCCAATATTTTGTATGATCTTGGTTTTTATCTTGTTATTTTCGGTCTTGTTGGCGCGCGGATGTGGCATGTTTTCAGCGAATTTCGTTATTATCTCAAAAATCCGATTGATATTATAGAAATATGGAATGGCGGACTGGCAATTCATGGAGCAATTTTATCCGGCATTTTGGTTATTTATTTTTATTTTAAGAAACAAAAAAACAAGCAGAATATCTTACTAGCCCTCGACATATTTGCTCCACTTGTCATTCTCGGCCAGGCCATTGGCCGCTGGGGCAACTATTTTAATCAGGAGCTTTATGGCAGGCCGCTTAACGCATGGTGGTCAATACCAATTGATTTCAGTCATCGTTTATCTGGCTATGCGCAATATGATTTTTTTCACCCGATTTTTTTGTATGAAAGTTTATGGTGCCTTATTATTTTTTGCTTGCTGTTACACTGGCATTATCTAAGAATTGTTCCAGATTCGTCATTGCCAATCGCTCGCAAACCTTCTTCAATCACTTATTGCTCGCATTTTGTTATTAAAACTCAAGGCTTTATTTTTTTCTCATATATTATTCTTTATTCTATTGGACGTTTTGCAATCGGTTTTCTGCGTATTGATCCGCAAATATCATTTTTTTGTCTGCGTTTTGATCAGTGGATTAGTCTAGTTTTAATCTGTATTTGTGCTGTTGTTGTTTTTTTGTTTGAGAAAAAATCCAATTTTTCACATTTTGCCTAAAATTTAGTTTAATGCTAAAATTGAATTACGCGTGAACTGAATTTATTCCGATTGTAAAATATAATAGACAACTTTTTATTGCGTTCTGTTTGTAGAATTTAGAAACTAATTTATATTTTTTTATGCTATCAATAACTTTCTCTTTTAAGAATATTTTTTTTCGCGATAAAAAATTTTTGGAAGACTATTTTCCTAAAAAGATGGAAAGATTTGAAAATCTTTTGCGGCGCTTTAGAGGCGCGGAATGCCGCCTAGAGATCAGGGCAGAGCGATTTGCCACTAAATCCGCATATATGGTAGAATTGGTTTTGCATATTCCGCGCCATAAACTAATGGCCCGCGAAGACGATCATACGATAGTTGAAGCTCTTGATTTGGCAGTAGATAAAATGATTATTCGGTTGCGCAAATTAGTTAATAAAAATCGCAAGAAGGCTGGAATTGAAAATGATCTGGGTGATTGATAATTAATTATGGATTATAGTATTATTTAGAAATTATAAGATTAAAAATTTTAAATTTTATGCCAAAAATTATTATTGATAACAATAAATGCATTGCTTGCGGTTCGTGTTATGCCATGTATCCCGAAGTTTTTGAAGCAGGAAATGATGGCAAATGCTACGTTAAAGACCACGATCATAAAAAATATAATTATAGTAAGAATGAAATAATAAACACATGCCCGGTTGGGGCTATTGATATTGAGGATTAAAATTTGACGAAAGGTTTGGCATGCCAATTTTTAAAGATTTGATTTGAAATTGCGGTAATCATTAATATTTGTTTTTGAGATGCAGATTTTTGTATTTTGATTTTAAGATTTAATATTTATTGAAATTATGATTTATCTTGACCACGCCGCCACTACTCAAACAGATAAAGAAGTTTTGAAAGCCATGAAGCCATATTATGATAAATATTTTGGCAATCCTTCTTCGCTTTACGCTCTTGGCCGTGAAGCCAAAAAAGCGATTGAGGATGCGCGTCAACGTGTGTCTGATATTTTGCATTGCGAGCCGGAAGAGATAATTTTTACTGCCGGCGGCACTGAATCTGATAATTTGGCCATTTTTGGCGTTATGGAAAAATTTTTAACCAATTCTGAAAAATACCATTGCATTACGAGCAACATTGAACATCCTGCCGTTTTGTATAGTTATAAGAAATTGGAAAAATTTGGTTTTAATATCACATATATTAAAGTTGATCAATATGGCCTTATCAATCCAAAAGATATTTTAAGGGCGCTTAGGCCGAATACAGTGCTTGTTAGCATAATGTACGCCAATAATGAGATTGGCACAATTCAAAAAATTATCGAAATCGGCAGAATTATAAAGAATTACCGCCACATTCAGAGAATTGATACACTTGCCAAAAATTCAAATTATCCTGTTTTTCATAGTGATGCTTGCCAGGCGGCTGGATATTTGGATATAAACACAGACGACCTTGGAGTTGATCTTATGACCTTGAACGGCTCAAAAATTTACGGGCCCAAGCAAATTGGCGCTTTATTTAAGAAAAAAAACATACAACTCGCGCCGTTGCTCTGTGGCGGCAGCCAGGAAAATGGATTTCGTCCTGGCACTGAAAATACAGCAAGTATTGTTGGCTTTGCTAAAGCACTGGAGTTAGCTGAAAAGAATAAAGCGAAAGAGTCTATCAGATTAAAAAAACTGCGTGATTATTTTATTATGGAGCTTTTGAAAATTGACAACACTATTCTCAACGGACATCCGGAAAAAAGGTTGCCGAATAATGTTAATGTTACTTTCAGATATATAGAAGGCGAATCAATTATGTTGAAATTGGACAAAGAGGGAATATATGTTTCCACTGGTTCAGCCTGCCATTCTCAAAGTCTTGACCCTTCCCACGTGATTTTAGCTCTTGGCCAGAACTCCGAAGACGCTCATGGATCCATGCGTTTTACAATGGGTAAAGATACTACTAAAAAAAACTTGGACAAGACCATTAGAATCGTGAAAAAAGCAGTCAAGGAGCTAAGAGCCATCTCGGCAATTGACAAGGAATAAGAGAAATTCGGAATAACATATTTATGTCAAGCAAATTAAAACAACCCAATCAAAACACCTGGCTTTACACAGACATTGTCAAAGACCATTTTTTTAATCCGCGCAATGTTCAGTATGACGAGCCACGCGATAATAAGTTCAACGGCAAAGGTACTGTCGGTAGCCCAGTGTGTGGCGATATGATGACTATGTGGATCAAAGTTGATGAAATAGACGAAAAAATTAAGAAATGCACTTGGAAAACTTTTGGATGCGCTTCGGCCATTGCCTCAACTTCTATTCTTTCTGAAATGGTAACAAAAAATGGCGGAATGAAGATTACCGATGCTATGAAAATTACGCCGAAAGATATTATAAAAGAGCTTGGCGGTTTGCCTGCGCGTAAAATTCATTGCTCCGTTCTGGGCGATCAGGCGTTACGGGCTGCTATTGAAAATTATAGAAAGTCGGCCTGAAATTAATTTTAATATGGCAAAATGACAACAGATGGCAGATATTATAGAACAAATTGAAAAAATACTTAATGAAGTGCGTCCTGGCATCCAAGCTGACGGCGGTGATGTACGATTAAAATCAGTTAAAGATGGCGTAGTAACTTTAAAAATAAATGGCGCTTGCGCTGGATGCCCAATGGCGCGGTTGACGCTTGATGACGGCGTTGGGAAAATGATTAAGGATAAGATTGAGGAGGTTTATTCGGTGATTTGCGAGTAGTTTATTCAATTGAAAGATATATGGAAAATAATATCAAGAAGAAAGCAAGTTGCAGTGGTATTGCTATCCAGGCCGTAATGTATATTTTTTTATATATTAATTTATGAACTGTTAAGTGGAAATTTTCATATTTTTCAAGCCATTTGTTTTTGTAATTGAATACCCATGGCATGATCCACAATAGATCTGGCATAAAGACTCCGACAAGAGCGCTTACGGTTGTTTGTCCTAAAGATAATTTATTTATTGACAATAAAAAAATCGTTAGCAATAAGATGAAAAATGCGTCGAAATAGCCTTCAATGGCCTGTTTTTTTTTGTTATTGTCGCGGTTTTGCCATTCATTCAGTTCGCGGATATCATGTGGTATGGCATCCAACACGAAATGCGATATAACGCCCATCAAAAAAGCCAACCACGGATTGCCTATTTGATTGCCGATTAAAAGTCCGGAGACCATGTGAACTGTCAAATACATTTAACCAAGGATTAGTTTAGTGAGATTGATTTTATTATATTTTAGTCGAATAGTTATGTCAAATTTGTCTTGACTGATTTGTCTTTTTTGGTGTATGATTGTAAGCAGCATTATAATTTATTCAATACGGCGGGGTAGCTCAGCTGGTTAGAGCATAGCGTTTAAATATGTCACTGGCATATTTAAACTAACGTTAAGGCCGTGGGTTCATTTTTAAATTTGGCGGGGTAGCTCAGCTGGTTAGAGCATAGCACTCATAACGCTAAGGCCGTGGGTCCGATTCCCACCCCCGCTATCAAGCGATATTGTAATTCAGCCGATGTGGCGGAACTGGTAGACGCACAGGACTCAAAATCCTGCGGTGGCAACACCATGAGAGTTCGACTCTCTCCGTCGGCATTATTATTATTGACATTAATCATTATTCAAGCTAGACTCATTAATATCATTGTAATAATCAGTAACCGAATTTTATGTAAGATTGTTTTGGTGATTAGTGTTTTATTTTTCGCGGGATAGAGCAGTTTGGCAGCTCGCCAGGCCCATAACCTGGAGGTCGTGGGTTCAAATCCCACTCCCGCAATTGAGAACGCCTCTCCTTTTGGAGAGGTGTTCTCAATTGTGACATTGGAGCGAGTGAACTGCTTCACTCGCGTTGGGATTTGAAGGGTTTTGCGATGTTTGCGAAGTAAACCAGCAAAACCCAGGCCCATAGGGAAATCCCACCCCCCCCAACCAAAGCCACTTAAAAGTCTTTTCTCATTGAATAATGAGCATGAACTATAGGGTTAAGA